>CANETI010000340.1 GCA_947440715.1 Planctomycetota bacterium
GTTTACCTTGCGTCTGATCCAGGCACTTATCGCATCACCGCTTCGGCAAAAAGTTCCGCCGGTCAAACCATTGGCAGCACTGAAGCAGGTCTGGTCGTTGATCCGGACGCTAAAGAATTTTCCTCCATTAAACCAAATCGCGCGTTACTTGAACAACTTGCCAAGCACACCGGTGGACGAGTTTTATCAAAATCCGATCTATCTGGATTAGCCGACGAATTACTCAACCGCGAAGCGCCCATCATGGAAAGCAAAACCTCGCCCCTCTGGCACAATGGTTGGTTACTATCGTTTATTATCGCGTTGTTAGTTGGTGAATGGATATTGCGCCGAAAAAGGGGCATGGCATGAGTCCTTATTATCAGTCCACCATAATTACCTTGTTGACCCTCATCGGAAGTTTCACCAACCACCACATCCAGGCCGTTGAGCGTCACGATGTCCTAGTCGTCGTCGGCGCTGCGGGCGATGAATTATATGGCAAACGATTTTTAGAATGGGCAAACGCTTGGCGCAGCGCCAGCGAGCGCGCCAAAGCTACCTGTCACATCGTCGGCTTAGATCAATTAAACAAACCCGAAGACACGGATAAAGACGCCTTACATCGCACGATTACCACAGCTGCAACTACCAGCAGTGGCCCCCTGTGGTTAGTCCTCATCGGCCACGGCACCTATGACGGACGCTTAGCAAAATTTAATTTACGCGGCCCCGACGTCGCAGCCGGTGAATTAACTGAGTGGCTAAAAGATTACCCACGTCCTGTCGTGTTGCTCAATACCGCTCCCGCTAGCGCACCATTTCTGCAAGCCCTCTCACATCCAGGGCGAGTTATTATTACCGCCACTAAAAGCGGCAACGAAGGCAACGCGACACGCTTTGGCGGTTTCGTCGCTGAAGCTCTTGGCAACGCACAAACCAATGCTGAAGCCGACCTCGATCACGACGGCCAAGTCTCCGTTTTGGAAATATTCCTTAGCGCTGTGCACGCCGTCGAATTAAGTTACAAAAAAGACGGCCTGCTCGCTACCGAACATCCATTAATCGACGATAACGGCGACGGCCGCGGCACCCGCGCCGACTGGTTCCAAGGCGTCTGGGCAACAAAAACCGCCGCCGATAAAGCCACCGTCGACGGCATCCGTGCCCACCAGATTCATTTACTACCAAGTGATGCGGAACGAACTCTCAGTGACGCCGACCGCAAGGAACGTGATGTATTGGAAAATGAATTAGCGTTATTGCGGGCAGAGAAAAAGACATTGAGCGAAGAGGATTACTACCGACGACTTGAAATAATTATGGTGAAGCTGGCTGGTGTTTATGGGCGGGTCGGTAAATAAATTTTACGGTTAGTATCCGGACCAATGTCCGGATACTAAATAGGCTAATATCCCTACATTACAGATCTTATTTATTATTTTTTCTTGTAATATTTCACATCATCTATCGTCACCTGATTCGCAACAAGTAAGCGCAAGGTCTGCTTGGATTGATGACCGATGCCTGGGGAGCTGAAACTGCCAACGACTTTTCCATCAACGGAAGCGGTCATGGTTTCCCCAACGATGGTAACGTTGAGGCTATGCCATTCTTTCAGGGAGATCGCGTGTGGAAATGATTTTTCTTTGGTTTTAATGAAAGCTTTATCTTCTTTGCTCAACGTGCCCGCTTTATTTGCATCATAATACTTCAACGACATGCCACCGGTTTTCATATCGCGCAAGCTCACTTTTTCTGCGCCGAAAGTCGCGGCACACAGATGGCCTGCGTGCACATCTTTAAAGGATGTATCTGCAAAGTTTAACATGATGGTATCTTTCGCATTATCCAATTTGAAGCGCATCGTGGCGGTGCCGTCGATGAATTGAAAAGCGTGACCAACATCCACGGCATGAATCGCCTCTGCGTGAATATAAATATGCAACGTGCCATCGATCAGATCGACCTCTTTATTTCCTTTTGCACTCCACGAACTGCTAGTTTTCCAATCATTACCGGGTTCGTCTTTTAATTCCTGCGATTCCGAACGAGAAAAATCATCGGAGAAAACTAGAGTACCTAGGTCTTCCTCGGCAATCAGCGGCATGGTGAGACACAAAGCACATAATAATATTGAGCGCATAGGGGTTCCTGGTTCAAGATTTTGTACGCTCACCGCCATCACGTGTTGGCAACTCTTCCTACTCATGCAGCATGAGTATTCCGGTCGCAGAACCAATCCGCCAAGCCCTTCTTCCATTAATCTTGCTGACAACATTTCTTAAATTTTTTTCCGCTACCACAAGGACAAGGATCGTTTCTACCAATTTTTTCACCCTGCTTTTTGAAGGTCTGTGGCCGGAGTCGATCGGCGGCAATGAAGGCTTCTTTGAGCGCGCCGACATAACGGCCCAGGCGTTGTCCACTACCGAGACGGCCCTGACTTTGCAGGTCTTCCAAATAACTACGGCATAAACTTGGGATGAATGGACGCGTGTCGGGATCAATGGCTAAGCGCGCCACCTGCTCTAACAGAGCAATTTTTATATCTTCTTCACTCAGATTCGCTGGCTCCACGCTGCGCCGTGCACAAGCCGTCGTCAGCAAAGTTTCTAAAACCTCCTGCGCCACGCTCTGCACTGAAACAGGAAATAAACTTATGCGATCACTATGAGCGAAATCTGCCGCCCAATTGGCGAGCATTTCTTGCGAATAGGGTCCCGTCATTCGGCCTCCTGGCGAAGAAATACGAATATGGCCTTAATCATACTGATTACTCGCCATCACTTACGTACGTTTATCGTAGAGCTCCAAACGAGCTAGTGGCCAGCAGTCGAAAGCGGAGTTTAGCCAAAGGCCAACACGATGGTTAGGGCATGCGATAATCGTCATACCAATAAATTCCTAACCGACAGAAGAAACGGTGAAAAATTATTCTAATACGTGTCTTAAATTAAATGATTGCGCCAGCCCTTTTCCTTATTTCACTCTTTCTTAACCTTACCCGCACCTAGCTTTGGATTACCAGATTTCTCTGCGTCTACCGCAACTTCAGCATGAATACGCTTCAACTCTGCTATCATCTGCTGCACACGTACCGGCTCTTCACTGGCACGGTCCCGTGTTTCGGCAATATCTTCGTCGAGATTAAATAAAACAAATGCGTCAAGGGTCGTATTCGCCAATAATTTCCACGCGCCATCGCGCAGCGCAATCTGCCACGGTGAACTAAGAGCGCGATTATATTGCCAATATAAGGGCTGTGGGCGCTTGATGACTTCTCCAGCGAAGAGCGGTAAGATATTCGCCCCATCTAATGTGCGATCCGCTGGCGCTGCGATACCAACTGCAGCACAGAGCGTCGGTAAAAAATCTAAGGTACTTATAGGTACATCGCTCACGCTATTTGGCGTTACCTTACCAGGCCACCGTATGATCCCAGGCACACGATAACCAGCCTCAGTCACATGTAATTTCATCCCACGTAA
>CANETI010000341.1 GCA_947440715.1 Planctomycetota bacterium
AATTTAGAATTGTATGATATGTTTGACAGCGAAAAAATAAAACCTTGTCAAAATGCAATTTTTAATAATGACGGTATTCCTGGAAAAAATCCGCGTTTAATGAGCTTTGCTATGCCGGGAACGACTCCGGCTTACTGGTGGCCGATGTTCAGCACAAAGCATCCAGACGACTACAAAAAATTATTGGCAGATAATAACCTCGTCGACCGGCCACCTTTTGGTCCATCGAAAGCCGCCAGCAATGTTGGCGACTGGATCAATACGGCCACCGAGGCGCTCGCACTGGCGGATAGCGCCATCACTACACGAGGGATGCAATACCTCGTTTTCCATGGCGTAAAACCAGGAGAATCATTCTATTTCGGGAACTTTGCTTACGACAAGGACGCGGGCGGTAAGGAGTTAAAAACGGGCAAGAATCCGGAATTTAATAACATCCTAGAAGGTCTGGAGACGCGGATGAAAAAAGGGCTCTTGTGGGTTACGGATCATGTCTCTTCGCATCAGTACGATCAGGAATTTCGTGGTGTCACGATTGAGACATTAGAAAATAGCCCAACGAAGATTCGCTTGAAATTGTCACATCAAAAAGATCAGGATTTATATGATTTACCGCTAACCTTCACGACTCGGGTACCTGCGAGCTGGACCGTCTGCCATCTGACCGAAGGCGGAAATCCAGCGAAAGAAGTGACCATTAAGGGTAGCATGGTCACCTATGACGCTCACATGGGTGAGGTTATCTTGAAGTCCACCACGAGCAGTCTTCCGACGGTTTCTTTTGTGACCGTCGATCAGAGCAAAGCCGAAGACGCCGGTGTCGCGACGATGACCATTCAGCTCTCGGCAGTCAGTGCCGAAACGGTTACCGTGCCGTTTACGGTCACTGGAACGGCGGTGGCGCCTGGTGATTATACGATAAATGCCAGTCCAGTCATAATTTCCGCAGGAGCGACTTCGGCCAGCTTAACCATCACGATTAATGATGATAGTTTAGTCGAAAAGAGTGAAACCGTAAAAGTGACCTTGGGCACTCCGACCAATGCGACGCTAGGCACAGCCAAGATCAATACCCTGACGATCACGGACAATGACGTGGCAGCCGGTGGGAATCTGCAATTCACAACTGAGACCTTCGACCAGGCGGAGGGCGATACCGGTTCATCGACAAAGGCCATCACCGTGTCCCGTACGGGCACTGCGGTCGGCGCAGTGACGGTAGATTTTGCCACCAGTGACGGATCGGCGACCCTCGCGAATAACGACTACGAAATAGCGACGGGTACTTTAAATTGGGCGAATGGTGAAATGGGGAATAAGAGCTTCACCGTGACGATCAACGGCGACACCGATTCTGAACCAAATGAGACTATTAATCTTACGTTGTCGAACCCGACCGGCGGCGCGGTGTTGGTCTTGTCCGATGCTGAGTTGACTATCACCAACGATGAAGCCGTCGAATTACCACCCGAAATCACCGTTCAGCCAACGAGGTCGCAGGATATCGCTAGCGGCAGTGCGGTCACCCTGACCGTGACCGCCATCGGCAATACATTAAGCTACCAATGGTATGAAGGCCTCACGGGTAGTACCGCGAATCCAATTTCCGGTGAAACCGCCGCAACGTTTACCACGCCCGCTCTGACGGCTACGACCAATTATTGGGTGCGTGTCAGTAATTTAGCAGGGGACGCTGATAGCAATGACGCGACGGTCAGAATAAATCCCGCCGGAAATGCCAATGCCTCTTCCGATGGTGGAGGCGGTGGAAGTTGCGGCCTTGGCTCATCGGTTGCGGCGATGCTGGTTGGGTTCCTCATTTTTGCTAACTTGTGTTTGCGTCAATCAACGTCACAGACCAACCGAAACAAAATGTAATAGATCATATTTAAATAGTATTGACGGCGTTTAATTAGTGTGTGCAAACCGTGGGTTTGATTCCAGGCAAACCCACGGTTTGCAGAACTTGTCATCAGAAAATAACCATGAACGGTGATGATTTGACTAATTGAGCGACTCCCGTTTGCAGCAAAAAAAACGACTCAAAAAAAACCACGATCAAATGACATCGTGTTCAGATCCAACTTCGAAGGAATTCAGATGAAGCCAGTTGCCTACCTACTCGTACTCTTTGCCACTGCGGTTTATCTACCAGCAGCCGAAGGCGATGATTCACCAAAAGCGGTTGAAACACCAGAGACCGATTTACTCGGCAATGCTCTGCAAACCATAACCAAGGCCGAAGCCGAAGCGCTAGTTGCGCGAGGGCAGCAGGCAATGGCTGATTCCAATAATAATCCGCGTCTCAGTGTTGATGCGGCGATCGCATTTTCTAAGTCGCTTAAATATTATGAGCAAGCTGGCGATACCGATAAGATTTGCGATATCGAAGCAAATATTTTCTGGTGCAAAAAGCGCATGAATTTGGACGATATTAAAGCGTTTCTGCAACAAAAATCGGGCGATAAATACGCCGAGGCAGCTTTAGCCAAGGCCGATTCCGTGGTCAAAAGGGAAGTAACCCAGGAGCAAGCCGCGGAATATTTTGCCCGTGCTGAAAAATTCGCCACGCGCAATCCCGCCAATTTTGAACAAATATCAGTGCGCTATTTCGAAGTCGCCGAACGCTTTGTTGGTACTGAAGTCGGCATCAAAGCGCAAAAGCTCAGCTTGGCCGCGCAACAGAGTCAAATGAAGCAAATAAAGAATGCCGAACTCGCCGCTCGCTCGACCCTTTTTAATCGTCCAACGAAAATTGCTGGTGGCATTAAACAGGCCTCGGTACCCAGTGCCGAGGATCAAAAATCTGCGCTCAGCAGCATACGCTCGTTGTATAAAGCCGATTTCGCGAAAAAGAAAACGAATCAGAAGAAAAATCTGATGGACAAATTGATGGCGCAATCGGTTTCGACCAAAGATGACCCCGTGATGCTTTACGGTTTGTTGGAATCCGCCATGGACTTAGCCATGGAGTGCAATGAATTTTATACCGTTATTGAAGGCTGTGACCGTATGTCGGTTGCCTTCGCTGGGGTTGAGGCAAAGGAAAAGAAGAAGAAAACTTTTGCTAAATCACGCAATGCGAATGTGTTGGCCATCCTCAAGTTATTAGACAATCCCGAAGACGCTGATGCCAATAGTGTGGTTGGAAAATATTTCTGTTTTGAAGCGGGCAAATGGGACATTGGCTTACCGTTGTTGATGCATGGCTCCGATGTCTTGCTCAAAGGTTTAGCCGATATGGAACAACTCCGTCCCGATGGTGTGGCGCAACAAATTGAAATCGGCGATAAGTGGTACGATATCGGTAAAAAGGGCCGTGCCGCAACTAAAGAGGGTCCGTATACTCGCGCACAGTATTGGTATCAAAAAGCCGAACCAAAAATTACCGGCATCAGCAAAGAGCGCATCAAGTCGCGCATGGATGAAATTGATTCGGCAATACCGATGA
>CANETI010000342.1 GCA_947440715.1 Planctomycetota bacterium
ACACTTTACGCAAATCTGCGCCTATTCTGAGATAAACGACTTATTCGACTACGGTAAAGTGTAACTCGTACGTTCCGACGAGCTTTTTCATATTGGTGTCTGCGTACCCCATCACTGTCAGTCGATAGTCACCGGGTTTGATTTCCCAGGCACGCATTAACCCTTTATCGTCACCCAGCGTAAATGGTGGGGTTCGCTCAACTAGCTCGGCTCCCAATCCACAGTTCGGTAACTCAGTCTTCACACAGATCACATGCTCTGGTGTATTTATCAAAAAATTGATCAACGGACTTGGCAATTTTGAAATAGATAACACCGCATGGTTCGCCATCGGACTGTGTGCTGCCACGGGCATTTGACTCTTCGCATCATAAAGTGTCACGGAGAAATTATTCTTACCCATTGGAGCAGGTGCCGTTTTAACCGCTTCTGTATCCTGCCATATTTCTAGTCCCATAAGCTGAGCGTTACTCGCAGCAGCAGGGATCTGTACGCGCAAATCACCGTCACTAACACGCACAGCAAATGGACCCTGCCGTTGCCATCCACCTGACGGTAAACCACCAATCAACGCATTTGTGGGCAAGCCTTCTAAACGCAATTCGAACGGCAACGACTGAGTTGCGTTATTTTCCATAGTCCAAGCATAAAGATAATAAATTCCATCTGTAACTCTAATCCCAAAATCAATGCCTTTATCACTTGTTTTAATCCCTGTTGATAACAAGTTTTTTATACCGACCTCTACTGCCGGTTTCGGTGTCGTTTGTGATAACCCAGGGATTCCTTCGCGCACGACCAAGGTCGCAGCCGAACGCAGCAAACGGGCCTCACCCCAATCGGTAGATGACTGAAAACTACTATCATTTACGGTTTCTACGAAAAGCCGCATCTGCTCCCCGCCACGCACATCTATATCAATGGTTCTTGCAGGTTGCGCAAAACGCATGACGCCACTTTTGAAGCGTTCTGTTCCATCAATTTCAACTCGAACACGAATGTCGGCAGAATCTTTTACTAAGGCATTCACCCCTACTTTAGCCTGAAAGCGTTCATATTGTCCGCCGAGATGATAAATAACCTCAGCTGGAGCATGCATACCCAGTCCGTTTTGAAATGATTCTTCCCCAATGGTCAGTCGTCCGCCGTCTTCCGAACGCATCCGTCCATTCGTACGATTAATCTCTAAGGGGCCGAGACCATTACTCGCATACTGCCATGGCAATGAACCAAGCCACACGTCTAGCTGTGCCTCACCGGTAATTTTTTCTAATTCCTTCTGTCCAGTCCACGTTGTCGTTTGCGAGATCACCGTTGGTCCAGCAAAATTAATGCCCTGAAAGAATCGAGCCTCGTCGCTTGGTACTGATGGCGGCGGTGGCAATGCCTTCGCAACCGGCATCAACGTCCAATAATTTGGTTGGCAATGTATACCGCTGATGGGCGCTTCAAATTCTCCTTTCGGAGTCACCCAGCCTACTTCCACATGATCATCACCACTTAACTCTTTGTGCCATACTTCGAAATAATGGCGCTTGCCTGCGGTCAGCTTTATCGGCTTCGACGTTTGCGTCGGCATTCTATCCCATTCGTTTACTCGAACCCCATTTTTATCATACAAGGTAGCGATTCGCTCCAGTTCTTCTCCGCTTTTCTTGAGCCACAATTCTGATCCACCGTCGCTCGCAATTTTAAAAACATACTCCCCCGTCAATGGAGAGATTATATATCCAGAAATTCGTTGTAGGTAATTGTCTCCATACTTCGACGTACTTAACGACTTAATAAATTCCTTTTTGTTTGGCATTCTACGCAATATCGCCGCGCGATCGAATTCTTTTAGTGGCTGTTCTTGAGGGCCATGCCAGATTTCTCGCGTTATTTCTCCGCTGCCATAAGACCGATGTACTCGCAGCGGGAGCGTTGTTGTTTCATATTCTGCATCAGTGATATCAGTTGAACGAATACTGAGTTGGAAACTACCGTCAATTTCGGGGGTCCATTTCGCACGAAATGGTGCTGTCGTGCTGGCTCCGACAACGGCTCCTGCCACGACATATTCGATGCGTTTCAATAATGCCGCGTCACCATCGATATCGACTTCCAGCAAAACTTCCTGGCCAATATAATGAGTCATGCTGGACGGATCGCCTCGTAAAGCCACGCTAAGTGGCATTGGTGTACTTGGCGGGCTTAAAGCCTGATATTGAATACCTGCAACTTTCAGTCCGCTTTTAACGGTAACGACACATTGACGATTACTGATTTCCGCCGGAATTGGCCCAACGCGCCAAGCACCCCCACCCAAAGATACTGGCGCCATAGCCAAGGTTTGTTCACCAACGGCAAGCTGCACAACTGATAATGTTTCAACCCCGACAATCCACAGCGTGACTTCCATTTCTCCATTCGGCACGACTTGTGTGAGCGTCAGCGAATCCTTTGCCCACACATTACTATTCAACATCAGTGCCATTTCGGCACCATCGTCAGCCTTTTTTTTCGTTTTTTTGTCTGATAATTCAACCTCAATATTTCCCTTCAAGGAAAAACCCGCATTTACTGCTTTACGTTGCGACAACCAGTTATTGCCTTGAATGACAACGTCATTGCCGCCCAAATTAACGCCACGTAAAAATTCCGGTGGAGATAAAACCAGCGGTCCGCCACTAGCTCGTGATCGTGCACGACGACTTGATAAAACTGACACCTCTTCAGTCCCATCCGATTTAGAGAATAATGCCTGTCCGCGCTCAGCAAATACTTCTGTGCGCCCATGACTGACCATGACAACGCTTTGTCCACCCTTTAATGAGATCTGTCCAAATGGCGTTTTTATGGAAACTCCACCGCCTGTTACGCCACCTCGATCAGAAACCGTCAACGCACCTTGTTCAAGCTGAATCACGCAATTGCCTTGATTATTATCGTGTGACAAAATCTTCGTGCTTTCACCCAACTCTAAGCGAATACCAGTGGCCGTTTCGCAGACTAAATTCGCGGCGGTTTCCGTTATAAAGCCATCGCCCCAAAGTACCGTGTCTCCGCGAATGGCCCTGAGTTTCTCGCCTGCTCGTAGCACCACGACCGCTCCTGATGCCGATGATATACGTGATACCTCTGTGGTTTGTTGCGCTGCTGCCAATACCGGCGCGGGAGTTTTATTGGTAGTTAATAACCATAAACTAAGTGCCAATGCCATCACCACGATTCCACCGGCAATAAATAGTGGCGCACGGTGACGTTCCGGAATTTGATGGGTCTCCAGAGTCGCTATTTCCCCCGACGGATCGGCGTGTCGCACGGGCGTTCGACCGGATGAACCGAGTGGTTTTCCTAATCGCTTAGTATCAACCACAAGGCGACGATTGATGTGATTGCGCGGCACCTCAATTGGAGCATAGACGGCGGTTAATATTAAATGCAGACGTACCTGCCGCTC
>CANETI010000343.1 GCA_947440715.1 Planctomycetota bacterium
ATGCGGACGGACTAATAAGCGCGTCGAGATATCTGAAGGCTGCTGATAAAAACAAATATCATTGTCAGGTTTAAATTCTTCAAAAATGGTGAGTGCCGCACGCGGCATCCATTCCATTATTTCTGGCCCTTTTAAATTAACCTGAATATCAATGTATCGGCGATGAGATTCAAAGCGTTTTAATGAAGCGGCAATGGTCGGTCCAGATTCAACGATGACAAATAATTGTTCGCCAAGAATAGAATAACGTCCATCAGGCTTACCTAAATTAGTGCTTTCGCCACACCAGGCAAAAGCCTGAGCAAAATTCGGATGAAGCGCCTGATAACGGCGTGCATTTGCGAGCGTGTCATGAATCATGGCTTGGGCGCACTCGGTGGTTGGCTGGCAATAAACGCATCTAATGCGGCAATACTGGCGAATGCTTGTTTACCGACTTCCATATTCGCAATGCGAATGCCATAAATACGTTCAACGACCACCGCTAATTCCAACGCATCGATACTATCCAGGCCAAGGCCTTCGCCGAAGAGGGGCGCATTGGGATCAATGTCAGCAGGCGTGACATCCTCAAGATTGAGACCTGTGATGATGTGTTGTGTTAACTGTTGCTGATTTGGGGTCATCGACGGCAGGTTAAGCTCAGGTGGCAAGGCGCAAGCCCAGGCAAGCCACCGTTGGCGGTGACGGCCAGCGAAGTTTGTCTGAAATAAATATCAGAATTACGTTTTTGCGCGCATCACTGTTTTGCGCGCAGCACTAGGGCATGTGCCACGTGAGGACCGGTATCACATTCGATCCACGCAATGAACACGGCTGGGCAACCATCACCCAATAAATCAGCAGCGATGTTTAAGACCAGAGCTTCGTCGGCGCCGTGCACCGTCATGCCGGGACCACGTAATTGCAGGCGAATACTCGCTTCGCCGATGGGAGTCGTTGGTAGCGTATAAGCAAATCGTTGTGGATCGACACTACCAGCGAGTCGAGCTTGTTCGTGTAAACGATCCGATGCCGCGGAACCACGAGCGGTCACGACCAAAATAGCAGTTTGCTCGGGCATTGGGTCGCATAAACGCCCCAGGGTGACAACGGCGCGGCAGGCTAAATCCATGCGTCCCCACGTAGCGTCAATTGCTCCCGTAACCTGACGTGCGCTCAATTGAGGAAATTGCCCGTTGGTTCCAGGTTCCGACCAGGTGTCCTGTTTATTCGTGCCGTCAGTGCGCGTGTGTTGCCAACCTTCGCTGGTTAATATCGCGCGCTCCGTCACCTCGGAAGTTACACTCTTCCACGGACGCGGAGGTTGATCGCCAATCATATACACACCATTAACTCCGCCGAATCCGGCATTGGCACCAATAATATTGCCAGGTAGTAATGGGTGCTGACCAGGTGGTAAAACAGTGATCGCGCCAGCGCAACCTTGCGTCTGTAAATTGGCACAGCCGGGTGCGGATTTACGTTGTAGCATGGCATGAGCCAGCACGGCTTCACCGACTCCGCAGGCGCCCAGTGTGTGTCCAATAATGCCCTTTAGCCCGGTTACCGGTACTCCAGGACAAACGGTGGCGTAGGCTAAGCTTTCGCTGTCATCATTATATTTGGTGCCCGTTCCATGCGCGACAATAAGTGCACATTGATCACGGTCTGATCGTTTTAAAGCCATGCGTAGGGCGCGGGCCATTCCGCTACCGTCACGCGTTGGACCAGTCAAATGATTGCCATCCAGGCTGGCGCCCCATCCTTGCAGATAGAACTTTGTCGGTGTTGGTTCAATATCGGATTCTAATAATATCGCCGCGGCCATTTCGCCTAATTGCAGCCCGGCTCGTTGGGCGTCGAACGGACGGCAGTGGTTGGGATCAATGGCTTTGAGGGCAGCGAATCCTTCTCGAATAAATGCGCCCACACGATCGCCGCCAACGACCAAAACCCGCTGCCAACGTCCACTTAGTATGCCGCGCCCGGCCACGCCGAGCGCTAGCGGACCACTGGCGCAAGCTCCACTGATAGCGATGGCGGGAATACCCACGGAACGGCCCAGTTGTTCTGCGACCCATTGCGGGCTTCCACATCCTTGAGGCGTGGCAGATAACAAATCGGCACTCCACCGATCAATGTCGCCTTTCGTTGTCGCAAACAGCAAAATATCCGCGGTACGATGTTGCAGCGCGTCGCGGATAACGGTTAATAAATGATCCAGAATATCGCCATTCAACATCGCCGGAGTGCCATGTCCCTGGTCCAGCACTTGGAGGGTGCGGGTCACGTCACCGTGAGCGGTGAGGAGAGAGGAACCAGTAATGCGCGGCATGTACGCAAGGTGTGCTGAATAGTACGCGGCTGCAAGGTGAGATATCGGCATCGCCTTTTAAAGTGAGCTCGGTAGCCTCCGGACCTGCATGGATGTGCCAGAAACTTCTTCTGCTGCGCCTTCGACTGTTAATACATCAGTCGCATCGTCAGCCGTACCAACAGCAAATACCGATAAAACAGATAAAATAGATTGGCGTCATGGGCCAGCGCTGCCTGAGCAATATCCCTCAACGATTAATGCCGTAATTGCCGATCGTGTTAATCGCTTTGCCAAAGTGCCGGTACTGGTCGACGGAACGCTGCGTGCAACGTGGGCTGATTTAGACGAGTGGTCGGCTCGATTAGCCGCTGCGTGGGCGCACCGATTGCCGGTTGGTGCGCGCTGCGCCATCTTGATTGGCAATGGCCTGCCGCATTTGCTGGCTGAATTGGCGTGTTGGCGTCTGGGTGCCATCGCGGCACCTGTTTTTCTCGGATTTTCATCGGAACGCATTTGCGACATTACACGTCATCTCGCGCCATCGTTGATCATCGTTGATGATCCGCAGTTGGCGGCAACGCTTGACCAACAAGTGCCACAACAAACCAGCGCTGATTTGTGGAAGGCGGCTAAAAATGTAAGTAAAACTCATAGTCGATTTATTGACCGTGCCGTGTCAGATAAAGATGCCTGTCTGATTCAATTCACCAGCGGTAGCACGGGTATGCCGCGAGGCGTGGTGCTGACGCATGGTAATCTCGCCAGCCAACAAGCCGCCTTTGCCCATCATTGGCCAGAAGTCGGACCTGGCGATCGTTTGGCTGGTTACTTACCCTGGCATCATAGTTTTGGTGGATTAGCAGAACGTTTGTGGGCGCTGTGTCGTGGCGTGACCATGACCTTGGTCCCTGGAGGGGGACGTGATCGATCATTGTTGGTTAATACCATTCGCCAAGTTAATCCGACAATTTTCATGAGTGTCCCCAAAATACATGCGCTTATGGCGCGGGAAAATGTTTTTGCCGCAGGTGTATTACGTTGGGCATTTACGGCTGGAGCGCCATTGTCGGCGGAGCTTCATCATTGGTACAGCGAGCGTGGTATTCCCATTTGTGAGGGCTGGGGGCTG
>CANETI010000344.1 GCA_947440715.1 Planctomycetota bacterium
ACGAGCCAATCCCTGCCACCTACTTCGCCCTCACCAATTATGACTTTGCCCCCTCAACAAACTGGGTTCGCAGGCCATGTGATTGCCTGTATGGTTGGTGCTGGTCTCGATAATTTATTCCGTCAAGTCGCCATCATCGCCTTAGCCGCCGCAGCCGTTGTTGCTTACCCAGGGGATAAATCCCAAGCCGAAACATTAAGTGCAACTTATGGTTCGTGGGCCCTCATGCTTTTTAGCGCACCCTTTATATTACTCGCTCCGTTAGCAGGTAGTTTAGGTGATCGCTTACCAAAACATTTAATTATTCGCGCTACGCGTATTGCGGATGTTCCCATTGCCGCACTTGGTATTTGGGGCTTCGCCATTCAATCACCGACTATGATGCTGACCGCACTCACCTTACTGGCGATTGCTAGTACGTTTTTTGCGCCCGTAAAATTGGCCGTCATTCCTGAATTAGTCGATAATCAACGCTTAGGTAAAGCCAATGGTGTCATCGCAGCAGTCACGGTGCTGGCCATTCTCGGCGGTACGGTGCTGGCTATTTGCACGGATGAAACATGGGTTTCATCTCTATTGGGTTTTGTTGGCATCGCCACTTCTGCTCATGCCACCGTCTGGTCCTTAGCAATAGTCAGCGCCATTTTATGCACGGTCGGCATAATTGCCGCTTACCGCGTTCCACCGTTACCAGCACAAGCCCCGCATACGCCAATCGCTATGCCTTGGATGGTTATCCGTCAGATTAAGTCGCTCAATCACAATCCAGGTACCTGGTCACCAGCATTAGCGCTCGCAGGTTTTTGGGCCTTAGGCGGTGCCACTTTTGCGGGATTATCAACCCTCGGTAGCGTCGTGTATGGTCTCTCTGAAGCTGGAACCGTTGGATTATTTTTAGCCTTAGTGGTTGGAATGGTAATTGGTTCGGTCCTTGCCCCACGATTAATTGCAAAAGCATTTCCCGCCGGTGCGCCATTATTTGGCGCATTAATGGCCGGCTGTGCTTTTGCCTTAGTCGGCTTGACCGCATGGCAAGATATGAGCTTAGCCGAAAGTGCTCGTTCACCGGCGATTATTATTTGGTGGCTCGTTATCACTGGTATTGGCGCTGGCATGTGGGAAGTCCCTGTCACTGTTTTGCTGCAAGAACGCGCCACACCACTACAACGTAATTTAGTCATGTCGGCGGTTAGTGTTCTTGGCTCGTTTGGTACCTTTATTGCCGCCGGTTCATTTCAATTGTTAATCAAAAGTGGGCTATCAACACCACAGGCCTTTATCTGCTGCGGTGTTTTTACCATCGTTGTGGCTTTAATCGTTCTCTTCCATTTCCGTAGTCAATTCGCTGGTTGGATCATTTCAGTAACCGTAAAAATAGCTTATAGCGTGCGTATCCACGGCGCGGAAAATATGCCGACTACTGGCGGCTGCTTAGTCGTATGCAACCATTTGAGCTACAGTGATGGTATTATTTTAGCTAGTCATTTGCCACGCAGAGGCCGCTTTCTCGTTTATCGCCGTTTTGTTGATATGCCCGTCATTGGTTTATTTATGCGCGCTGCTGGTGTAATTCCTGTAGATGCGGAAGATTCGCGGCGCGCTTTATTAGCGTCTATCGATGCTGCGGTGAATGCGGCTAAAGCTGGCGAAGTCGTCGTCATATTCCCAGAAGGAAAACTTACTCGTAGCGGACAAATGGACACCTTCCGATCCGGTTTAGAACGCATCGCCTCCCGCGCTGGCGTACCTATTGTTCCCGCACATTTGGACGGATTATGGGGCACCATAAGCAGTCGTGCGGCATCACGCGCATGGCCACGCCCATTGCGTCCGGTCACCTTGCGTATCGGAGCCGCATTACCCACATCAACATCTGCCGCAAAAGCCCGAAACGCCGTTATGACACTCAGTTATGAAGCGGCACAAATCCGCGCCGATAACGATTCGCGCACCCTCGGTTCAGCGACTCTGGCGAGTATGCGTCGTCATCCTTTTCGCGTTGCCGTGAGTGATGCCGGCGGCTCTTTGCCGATGTGGCAATTAGTTGCCCTTGCGCGCGTTTTAATTCGACAACTAGCATTACCCAAAGACCAGCCATCTATTGGCGTATTGTTACCACCTGGTCGCAGCGGATCGTTAGTAAATTTAGCGCTTATATTAAGTGGTCGCACTGCCATTAATCTCAATCACACCGTTGGCAACGCGCAATTACAACGCATGTGCGAATTGGCCAATATTCACACGATCATCAGCGCAACGCCTTACCTAAAACGCCTGGGCGATCTAGAATTAAAACAAAAGATCGTCTTACTTGATGAAGTCATGGCTCAACCATCGAAAATTGCAGTCTTTGTTGCTGCAATCGGTGCCTACTGCAAACCCCTGCGCTGGCTCGACAGCGCACAGCCAAAATCGGTCGCCACAGTCATTTTTAGTTCGGGTTCAACGGGCGATCCTAAAGGTGTGGAATTAACCCATCAACAGCTCTTAGCAAATATCCGGGCGGTTAGTGAGGGACTCGAATTAAATAGCGATACCGACGTAGTTCTCAGCCCCCTCCCTTTATTTCATAGCTTTGGCTTAGTGCCTGGTTTCTGGCTCGGAATGGTCCTTGGTCTTCCAATAGCGTCACAACCAGATCCAACGGACGCCAAGGCGTTAGGTAAATTGGCTGCATCTAGTCGCGCTACATTTTTATTGAGTACTCCTACTTTCATTCGTAATTATATGCGACGCGTTGAGCCAGAACAATTTAGGACGCTGCGTTTTGCTGTCGCTGGGGCAGAACGATGCCCTGCCGATTTGAAGGAGCAATTTTTAGCCCGATTTGGCGCAACATTACTGGAAGGTTATGGTTGTACAGAATTAGCGCCGGTTGTTTCATTAAACTTATTGCCGCTTAAACGAGATGGCGTCAATGAAATTCGCCATCGCGACGGCACCGTTGGACGCCCGTTACCAGGCATTCATATTTTCACCATTGACCCAGGCACATTAGAACCGCTTCCGACCGGCGCAGAGGGATTATTGGTCGTGCGTAGTCCAAGCCGTATGCGCAGCTATCTCAATCGCGATGATCTCACTGAAAAAGCATTTCTATTGGGTGGCTACAACACTGGGGATATTGGTCGCATCGATGATGATGGATTTATTCACATCACTGGCCGACTTGCACGTTTTGCCAAAATTGGTGGCGAAATGGTGCCGCTGGACAATGTAGAAATTGCGGTGCAAACGGCGGTTTTATCGCTCATAAGTGAAGACAGCAGTATAGAAATTGCGGTTACTGCTGTTAGTGACCAGAGTCGTGGCGAACGACTTTTAATTCTCCACACCGGCTTTACGGGCGATTGGGAAAAATTACTCAGTTCACTCGATCACTTACCTGCGCTTTGGCGGCCACGTGGACGTGACGTACATCAGGTAG
>CANETI010000345.1 GCA_947440715.1 Planctomycetota bacterium
GTGCCATCATCGTCCATGAAGGTCGCATAATTGGACGGGGACGTAATGCTTGTGAACGGCTACAAGACGCCACCGCGCATGCCGAAATTGTTGCGATTACCGCCGCATCACAGGCCCTGGGATCGTGGCGACTCGAAGCGTGCACGCTGTATGTTACTTTAGAACCGTGTCCGATGTGCATGGGCGCCTGCCTCAACGCACGCGTGCCACGAGTGGTTTACGGTGCCTTTGAACCCAAAGCCGGAGCCTGTGGCAGCGTCGTAGATTTGCGCGCACCCCCTGGGTACAACCATCGCATTGAGGCGACCAGTGGCGTTCTTGGCAGTGAATCCGCCATGTTGCTCAAGTCATTTTTTCGCGCATTACGCGAACGCTGAGGAACTAGTGATGTTTATGCTTTAACGCACAACACGATGCTCGGCGGACAGTCAACAATTGCGTGACGCTGATGCTGCTTAGATTTCTTCACCATGCTAACTGAACTGATGCCCGAAGATGCCGCCCTCACTGAATTGTTAGGGGCGTCACACCAACGCTTTGAGCGACTCATTGCTGAAGCCGAAAAAAAGGCGAGCGAATTTTACCGCGCCAAACTTGGTCGAGCGGCCAGTATTAATGAAGTCATCGGTGAAATATTTTCCGCGGTTGAGCGCGATGGCGATGCCGCCGTTGCAAAATACACAAAATTATTTGATGGCGCCAACGTTACAGCTGATGCCCTGCAAGTACCCGCCAGCGAACTCTCTGCTGCGTGGGCCGCTGCTGCCCCCGCTTTGCGTCATGCCATTACCTTTGCCATTCGTCAGGTCGAAACCTATCAGCGTCGTTTAATACCGCGTAGTTTCGGCACCGCATTAGATGAACCATTGGGTGTCCGTTGGTCACCATTAGCGCGCGTTGGCGCTTATGTGCCTGGCGGCCCACAGGGATCCTTGCCATTATTTTCTTCCGTGATTATGAATTTAGTGCCAGCCAAAATCGCTGGTGTTCTTGATTTAGTTTTAGCCACCCCCTCACGCGCTGATGGCACCATTGCGCCAGAAGTGCTCGCCGCCGCGCACGCGGTTGGCGTAACATCTGTTTATCGCATTGGTGGAATTCCTGCCATCGCGGCATTAGCCGTCGGCACCGCCACCATTCCAGCGGTCGATAAAATCGTCGGTCCAGGGAATTTATTTGTCACGTTAGCAAAACGTCACGCTTTTGGCCGCGTCGATATTGATATGCTCGCCGGCCCGAGCGAAATATTGGTCATCGCCGATGAAACGGCAAATCCCGCCTTTGTTGCGGCTGATTTATTATCTCAAGCCGAACACGATACGTTGGCTATGGCGGTCTGTTTAACCATCGGATCGGGTGTGGCGTCATCAATTCAACAAGAATTAAGCAATCAATTAGATGCGCTGCCCGATGAACGTCGAACCGTTGCGGCGGAAAGTATTCGCCGTTTCGGCCGCCTGGTGCGCTGTCAGGATCTGGCGCAAGCGATCAAAATCAGCAATCGTATAGCGCCTGAACATTTGCAATTAATGATCGCCAAACCAAAAGCCATCGTCGCACAACTGATAAATGCCGGTGCCATATTTATTGGTAATTGGTCCCCTGAACCGATCGGCGATTACGTCGCTGGCCCCAGTCACACTTTACCAACCGGTGGCACCGCGCGTATGTGGTCCGGCATTGGCGCGGATACTTTTATGCGCCGGACCTCCATTATTAATTTTGCTGAAGCTGATTTCCGCCTTTGCGCCGACGCCGGTTTATTACTGGCTCGTGCGGAAGGATTGGAAGCACACGCACGATCAATTGAGATTCGCCTAAAAGGGTGATATTTCGCCAATAAACCGCGCCGGTCAGCGCTCAGGATGCCTTATGTGCGACACGTGTGATCCATTTTTCCTTCCCGTTGGCGTTGGATCAGATCGCGCCTGGCGTGAACAATTAAATCGCCTACGGACCGCCATCGCCGATGATGTGCTCGCTATTGTTGGCGGAAAAATACCCGCTGAGGGCACGGCCCCCTCAACCTGCGAGCGAATTACGGCCTCGTGCACCGTTTGTGGCCAATTATTTTTACTCGAACGTGGCATGTGTTCCGCCTTTGGCGACCAATGGCATCCCCTACACGGTAATTAATGATGGCACGCAAACCGAAAGGATTTGGTTCACTGGACGATCAATCGATTGAGAAAATCTACGCCATTTTGGCAAAAAAAATCGTTCCCAAAAGTGATCTTACTTATGATACGCCGTTTGAATTATTAGTCGCGGTGGTGCTTTCCGCCCAGGCCACCGACAAATCCGTTAATCAAGCCACGCAAAAATTATATCCGGTCGCTAATACCCCGAAGACGATCTTGGCCTTGGGCGTTGATGGACTCACCCCCTATATTCGCCACATTGGATTATATCGCAATAAAGCCAAAAACGTCATCGAACTATGCCGTCTATTAATCGAACGGCATAACAGCATCGTGCCCAGCGACCGCGCATCCTTAGAAGCGCTTCCTGGGGTTGGACGAAAAACGGCCAGCGTGGTTTTAAATATCGCGTTTGGACAACCGACCATTGCGGTTGATACCCATGTGCAACGGGTCGCCAATCGCTTACGTATAGCTAAAACTACGACGCCCGAACAAACCGAACAGGTGTTATTGCAACGTACTCCGACTAAATATCTGCAACATGCCCATCACTATTTAATTCTGCACGGGCGCTATTGCTGTACCGCACGTTCGCCGCACTGCGCAACCTGTCCTATTTATGACCTGTGCACAAGTGATGAGAAAATCGCTGAAACAAAGCCGCGGAAATAATCGTTACAATAATAACTGAATCGCCTGACGTGCTTCAACCAACGATGGATAAATACCAAATGCTTGTGTGCGCGTCATCGCTGAGGGTTGTTTCAAATCAGGCACCATCATAGCCCGCATACCAGCGGCATGTGCTGCGGCGATGCCGGGTTCAGAATCTTCGAGTGCCACGCAAGCAGTTGGCGATATTCCTAAGGCTCCCGCTGCGGCGAGGTATATTTCCGGATTTGGTTTCCCACATACGACCTGATCGCCGGTAATGATGACTGGGAAATGTGCCGCCGTTGAGCCCAACGTATGGAGCGCATCGCTGCGAATACTCGACGTCGCAATGGCACGCGGCAGGTTATTCGCCACTAACCATTCAATGAGCGCCAGGGCACCAGGACGAGGCGGCACTGGACCGCTGTTTATTAATGCCCGATGTGCCGTGCGCCAATGCTGGCGAAATATATCGACATCAATAGCAAAGCGCTCAGCCACCATTCCTTCGCTGATCGCAATTTTCCGGCCAATTAGCGTGGTATAAAAAGTATCGTCTAATTCATGTCCCAATGCGCGCATGGCCTGCTGCCACGCATGGCGCGTGCGGCGTTCGGA
>CANETI010000346.1 GCA_947440715.1 Planctomycetota bacterium
CTGCGCTAATGGTTTAATAATTTGTTGATCAGCTGGGTAATGCTTCACTGATTTTAAATTCTGGGCGACAGTTTTTCCGGTAACGGTCAGGCAATCGCCGTGCAGCAGTTTCGCTTCTAATAACATTTTCATCAACGGTTCAATGCCGCCGATTTTAGCTAAGTCTGCCGCGTGGTATTTACCACTTGGGCGTAAGTCGGCTAAAACGGGAACTTTCTTACCGATACGAGTAAAATCTTTCAGCGATAAACTGACTCCAGCGGAGTGCGCCATGGCCATTAAATGCATGACCGCGTTGGTCGAACCGCCAAGGGTAATGATGACCGTGATGGCGTTTTCAAATGCCTTCTTGGTCATAATGTCACGCGGCTTAATTCCGAGTTTTAATAATTCGACGACTTGTTGGCCGGCACGCGTGCAGTCTTCGACTTTTTCCATCGAAATTGCGACTTGTGAGGACGATCCAGGCAAACTCATGCCCATGGCTTCAATCGCGCAGGCCATGGTATTTGCGGTATACATGCCGCCACATGAACCGGCGCCAGGAATGGCGGTGGATTCAATGCGATGAAATTGTTTCGCACTCATTTTGCCTTGAGCATGCGCGCCAACGGCTTCGAACACCGACACCACGTCGGTAGCTTTGGTTTCACAATCGTCTTCACTCTTGGTTTGGCCGGGTAAAATTGATCCACCATAAACAAAAATCGCAGCGCGATTTAACCGGGCAATCGCCATCATGCAGCCGGGCATATTTTTATCGCAACCACCCAGCGCCACAAATCCATCATAACCTTGTCCGCCGATGACGGTTTCTATGGAATCCGCAATCACTTCGCGCGACACCAACGAATATTTCATGCCTTCGGTGCCCATCGAAATACCATCGCTCACGGTGATGGTATTAAATAAAACAGCCTTTCCGCCAGCTGAATCAGCACCGGTCGCGGCGGCTTTTGCTAAACCGTCGATATGCATATTGCACGGTGTGACCATGGCCCAGGTCGACGCGATACCGATTTGCGGTTTTTTAAAGTCCGCTTCAGTAAAGCCTACTGGGTACAGCATCGAACGGCTTGGCGCGCGTTCAGGGCCGTCAACAACGATGGAGGAAAAGGGGCGCGGGATGGAAGTTTTTTTAGCCATGGGACGCGCATGATTGTGGACTGACCAATAGTTGCAATGGGGTATCTGGGCACCCTCGTTTGGGATGCATCTTCAAAAACAGCGAACAGTCGGTTAGCGCGTTAAAATCCGCCCAGAGCGGTTACTGCCGTGACATTGCGCAGGTCGTTATCCAACAAGTCGATGCGAATGCCGCCCCAAAAACCTGGATTATCGACCGCGTCATCAACGCCAGCGTTCAGGTAAATGCGACGCCACAGACGATAACCAACGGTGGCGCGGACCATGACATTACCTTCTTCGTAGCGTCGGTCAGATGTCACACGGTCACCATTTTTTTGCCGGACCATGACGCGAACGGAAAAGTCCCCGATGATCGGCGCTTCCACATAACCGCCCAATTCAGTTTCAATTAACCCCAGGGCGAATGATAGGCGATAACGCTGATTATCGTCGTCAGCAAAAAAGCGCCAACCAAATAATAAATGGAAATCAACATTAAATTTGTCTGGGTCATCGGTCACAACCGCACGATCATCAGGAGCGGTGCGGTAGGAAACTCCACCTTCATAAAATTTCCACGGTTTTGGCTCTAAACGCAAATAGGCTCCGTAAATAGCCGAACCAGTTTGGAAGTTAGCACCACCCCCTGCGCCTAAGAAAATTTTAAAATCACTAAAGCCGGATGTCACTGGCTTCACTTCTTCTAAGCGATCATTGAAATTTTCGACTGCGGCTAAGGTGCGGTCGTGCAAGGTGTCTTCAAATACCAACTTACCGACCGTGCCCTTACCACTGGCGATTTGCGTGGTAATAACGTCTAAATTTTCACCGACGCGATCAAATTTCGCCGTCGCTTCGGCTAAGTTTTCCACGGTGCGTTTAATATCAGCGCGGTTTTCCGTAACCGTTTCATCAATGGTTTTGGCCGCCGAAGAAACGTTTTTCACGGCCTCTGGTAATTTATCGACCGCGTCTTTGATAGCGACGCGGTTTTCGTCAACCAAATCACGAATTTGACGCGACATTTCTTCGAAACGAACCACCGCCTCTTTTATGGCGGTGCGATTTTCTTCGACGAGTTTATTAATACCATCAGACATTTGTGAAAAATTAACAATGGCGGTTTTAACTTCCGTGCGATTTTCAGCGACTAGTTCTTGAATTTCTTTCGACATGCTGCCGAAATTACCCAAGGCGGTATTTGCGCTAGCGATCGCCTCTTTAATACCGGCGCGATTTTCTTGAATCAGACTCTGCACGGATGCCAATACTTCATCCACGCCAACCGGATCTTCACCGCGATGACTTTCCAACAATGCTGGGGTAATGGGGCGTCCTGACCGTGAACTAATGTCTATCGAGGAACCGCCCAAAACTCCCTGATTGATGACAAATCGCGTTTTATCATCTACCAAAACCTTGGCTTGATGAGTGGGATCAACTAAAAATGCCACTTTCACGGAAGGAAAACCATCAGCCTCTAAAATAGGCGCAACTTCCGTTACCGTACCCACGCGCACACCATTGAAGGTGACGTGGTCACCTTCTTTCAGCTTTGACACGCGCGCGAAACGCACGGCATATTCACCCTTCGCCACGCCGATTTGCGTCACAAATAACGTAAACCACGTCAACAGCCCCAGGCCGATGAAAAAGAGAATGCCGACTTTGACTTCGCTGGTTATTTGCACGGGACGACCTTGATGGTGCTCGGGCGAGATGCTAGAGCGTTACTCCATTTGGCAACGACTGATAACATCATATTCGACCACGCCAGATATTGCTCGGTTCGGGATGAATAATAATCGCTGCTTATAAGCAATGTCATGATCCGTACCCCTCGGTCAGCGGACCTTTCGTCGAGCCGGTAAGCATTTGCTGCAAGGCCGGATGGGGATTGGTGCGGATTTGTTCTTTATTGCCGACGGCAATTAAACGGCCTTTGTAAAGCATGGCGATGCGATCAGCGATGGCGAAGGCGGCATGTAAGTCGTGGGTAATGACCAAAGAGGTCACCCCCAGGCTGCGCTGTAATTCCATGGTCAATTCATTAACGCCGTTCACGGTCACTGGATCAAGACCCGTCGTTGGTTCATCATAAAGAATAATTTCCGGCTTCTGAATAATGGCGCGTGCAATACCGACACGTTTACGCATACCACCGGATAGGCTGGCTGGTTTCAGATGTAATATTTCTTCTGCAGGCAGAAAAACGGCTTTTAACGCGGCGATGACGCGTGCGCGTACTTGTTCCATGGGCAAACGATCGACTTCAATTAAC
>CANETI010000347.1 GCA_947440715.1 Planctomycetota bacterium
ACGTCGCCGTCAATGGTGGAAACGGCAATGCGTCCATCAGAGAAAAAATCCAGGCCGGTGGTGCGCATGTAGCATTTATAGGGATTTTCATACGGCACCGTGATGGTGTCGACGACGTAGGCTTCGTCACCGCTGCCGAGTTTGCCTTCAACGGTGACGGTTTCCGCCCACCGTGGTTTTCCACCTTTGGTCATCGGCGTCACATCAGCTGGTTTTGCTGAGGCGCTCAGCGCTGATTTAAATGCAGCGACATCAGCTTTAGCTCCGCGCCAAATCAAAACCTTTACAGCTTTCGTATTTGGCGCGATGGACAACGTAACCCGATTATCGCTGGCAGCGAGCGTGCCACCGGCAACGACACCAACGACGACCACATCATCGCCTTCTGCAATCATGCCGAGTCCATCAGCAACCGTGGCGCCATCTCCGCTGGCAACCTGCATGCTTAATGCCGCGCTATTACCGCTGAGCGTGAGCGTGCGAGAAATTGCCGCGCCAGCTCCGACTGTTTCAGTGCCAGGTAATTCTAATACCGACGCACCGCCAACGGCGTAAGAGAACAGTACGTTATTACCATCAAGATAATAACCACGGTAGATTCCCCAGGCGTCTGGTAAGTGTCCATTTCCATCAGTACGAGGATCGGCGAAATTTTGCGTCCCAGGTTGTGCCCATCCGGCATTTTGAACACCAAATGCTGGGTCGCCTTCCATGGCGGGTTGACCTTCTAAACCATCACGTCCTGGGGGGTGAGCCATTTCCACACCAACGCCGCCATAACATAAACTGAGTAATTCCGGATCAAAAACCGCGTGAACTCCTTTGGCTTTATCTAAGGTGACAACGACGCCTTTCTGCGCCGAACCCCACGGCATGACGATCGTACCGGTATAATTTGGACCGTGATCCATGGTCGCAAATTTACCGCTGCCCCCACCACCTTTGCGTTTATCCCAGGCCGCTTTATCCCAAGCGATTTTATCTGAGCCGCGTTTGTGAAACAAGGCGGTTTTAGGAATGATCTTCAAATTTTTACTGCCGGGCGCTGACCATAATAATTTAATGCCAGACTCGCCGCCGCCTTGCGCGTAATGCAGGGTCAATTCGTGATCACCTGCGGTTAACTCAATGGTGTTTTTCTTTAGCGTCATCGGATGTTCGCCACCATTATCGACCACGGTAACGCCATTAATTATTAACAGGGAAGCGTCGTCAGATTCGGTCGCGAAGGTATAGGTGCCAGCTTTATCAACGCGGACCAAGCCGGTGTAACGAGCCGCAAATTTTTCTGATAGTTTGGTTTTCTGAAACTGCCCAGCAGCAGCATTAAAGTTAATCTCCTTTTCCTTACGCACTAATACCGGTTTGGCGTCCGGCATGTCGGAGGCGTATTTGACATTGGGGCTGTCAAAGTATTCCGCCACTAAACCGTCTCCCGTTTCAGCGCCAAACAGAGTCGCCGTCGGCAGGGCCAAAGCAGCAAGCAGGGGAACGAGCAAGTAGCGGGATAACGATGTCATGGGTTTTCCTAAGGTGAGGTATTGGTCAAGTCGGTGGTGGAATCGGGCAAAAGCGCGTGGCAAAGACAGATACAGCCCTGGGGCTGAGCGCGTTGACAAGAATGTGGGAAATCCATTGAAAGAAAGCGCTTTCCATTCATGCCTACTCGGACAGCGGAAGGGGATAAATTTGACCTTTAGGAAGCTGTACTCGCGTCCTTGTCGCGTCGCCAAGTCCTAAAGGAGTCCGGAAGTCCGGAGGTCCGGAAGTCCTACCTGATCATTAGTTGTGGGCCTATACGAAAGCTTGCTGATGAGCTGCAGAAAGGCTGTCGCCATTTACTCTGTCAGATTTAATAAAATGAAATGGCCCCAGCCTTTCTGCAGCCAGGGCAACAACGTTCGTGGTAGATCCATACCCGACCACGCGGGACTTCCGGACTTCCGGACTTCCGGACTTCCGGACCCTGTGTCTTCCCACACCATACCGCCCGTGCTGACGCTGAAATTCACCGATGGAACCATTACGCTGAGCGAGGTCGGTGAGCACACGGCCTTAATAGATGGCCTCGCGGTATTCGATGGACGTGTCGGACTGTGGCGGGCGAAGGCGTCGCATTATGCGCAGATCGTGCGACGCCTGCATGGGCAGGTGCCGTATGCGGACGACGTAAAGGCTTACGCGGAGTTGTCGGTGCATGAATCCGCTCCACGCCCGTTGCGGCCTTATCAAAGTGCGGCGATTGATGCGTGGTTGGCAGCGAAGCGTCGTGGCGTGGTGATATTGCCGACGGGTGCCGGGAAAAGTTATGTCGCGTTGAAATGTTTACTCGCCTGTCAGCGCTCGACGTTAATTCTTGCTCCGACGATTGACCTCGTGCAACAATGGGTGTCCGATATCAGCCAACGTTTAGGACGACCGATTGGCCAATACGGCGGCGGTGAAAAAGATTTACAAGACATCACTGTGGCGACGTATGATTCCGGCGTGTTGATGATGCCGTGGTACGGTAATCGTTTTGGCCTGCTGATCTGCGATGAATGTCATCATTTACCATCTGGCGTGACGAGCACCGCAGCGGATGCCTGCATTGCACCATTTCGCTTGGGATTAACCGCGACTCCGGAACGCTCCGATGGAATGCATGCGCGACTGGATGAATTAATAGGCCCAGAAGTGCATCGCTCGCAAATCGCCGAATTAGAAGGTAATTTTTTGGCCAATTATCAGGCCGAAGTATTACACGTCGCGCTCGATCCGGACGAACAAGAATCGTACACCGCGAACCGTAAAGAATACTTAGCATTCGCTCGCAAAGTTGGCATTGATTTTGGCGCACCAGATGGCTGGCAGCGTTTTATTGCCGCTGCCGCGCGTGATCCGCAAGGACGCCACGCGATGCGTTGTTATCGCGAACAAAAACGCTTATCACGCGCTAGCCGAGCAAAATTACGCGCGGTGTGGGAACTCATTTGTGACCATGCCGGTGAACGCATGATCGTTTTCACCGAAGACAACGACACGGCTTATGAAATAGGGCGTCGATTTATTTTACCCGTGATGACGCATCACACCAAAGGCAGTGAACGTAAACACATGCTGGCACAATTTCGTAACGGATCATGGCCAGTCATCGTCACCTCAAAAGTATTAAATGAAGGTGTGGATGTACCCGAAGCAGCGGTCGGCATTATCGTGAGCGGTAGTGGCAGTATCCGAGAACATGTGCAACGCCTAGGCCGTTTATTGCGCCCAGGCGCAGGAAAAGTAGCGATGTTGTACGAAATACTCTCGGCCAATACCGCCGAAGCGTATACCTCACAACGCCGCCGTAGCCACGTGGCTTTCGACGGCGAAGAGGAGATCGATTGGTCATGACATTATGTGCAGGTAAAAAACCAGTAAGAA
>CANETI010000348.1 GCA_947440715.1 Planctomycetota bacterium
AGTCGCTGGTTTCGGCCATAGATCCTGGGCTTGCGCGCCGTTGGCTGCGCTGTTGGCAACAGACAAGTGAGAGCATGGCCTTAGGGCTCAGATACTAGGGGTGAGTTTCGCCCAGGTTATCCTCAGAGTGCAGGTCGTTCTTGGGACTTTTAGTCAAGGTTTTCCACAATTGTCACAATAGCAGCCGTAACGTCAGTTAAAGGGCCGTTTCCATCGACAACCTGTTGTGCCACCGCGCGATACAGCGGTTCACGTTGGCTCAATATGCGTGGGACTTCATCTGCCACACGAGAACCTGTGAGGCTTGGTCGACCCCCATCGTTGAGCGTAAGGCGTTGTTGTAAGATTTCTGCAGCGACGTTAATGTAAATAACAATCGTCGTTTTTTCACGGAGAATACAGCGGTTTTCTTCACGTAGGACACAGCCACCGCCAGTGGACAACACCAGATCATGGGGATTTTCTAGAACTAATCTTAACTGTTCCTGTTCAATCTGGCGAAAAGCCGCTTCACCATGCGTCGCAAAAAATCGGCTGATCGGCTCACCAAGCCGCGTTTCGATGACGGAATCTAAATCAACAAAGCGTAAGCCAAGTTGGGCTGCAACACGCTGGCCAATCGTAGTTTTTCCACAGGCACGATAACCAATGAGTGCAATGCAAGCCATGTGTGAACCCCTTGGTAGCATCCATGTTCGCTTGGCCGTCATTCACGGACCATGGTTGGACCACTAACGAGGTATCGGCAAGGTGCACAACTCGCAACCGGCGGGTTATCCCTGCCGGGCTATTGCCAGTTTGGATTGCCACGGCTATGACCGCCCCCTCATGGCCCAACTCCTGCAACCAAAACAACGGCTAGCTGGCTACGAAGTCGATGAACTCGTCGGCAAGGGGGGGATGGGCGAAGTTTATCGTGCTCGTCAGATCAGTATGGAGCGGGTAGTTGCGCTCAAAATATTAGCCCCACGCTTGGTTAAGCAGGACCCCATTTTCGCCAAACGCTTTGTTGACGAAGCGCGGGCAGCTGGACGTCTTAATCACCCTAATATTATTGCCGTACATGATGTTGGTAGAGCACCTTTACCAGGTGCCCCTTCCGGCGAACCTGATCTCGATTATTTCTCCATGGAATATGTCGATGGCGAATCGGTCAAAGATGTTATTGATCGTCAAGAAATAGTGCCGCTGTCATTGGTTGGTCAAATCATGCAAGGCATGTCGGATGCGTTAGTTTACGCTGAAGCTCAAGGCATCGTACATCGCGATATTAAACCAGATAATATCATGTTGACCAATGACGGTGTGGTCAAATTAGCCGACCTTGGCTTAGCATTGCAGTTAGGCGGCGAAGAAATCGTTGCGGAAAAAGACGAACAGGGCCGCGGTAAAGTCATGGGTACGCCGCTTTACATGAGTCCGGAACAAGCGCGCGCTTTGTCCGTCGATTCTCGTAGCGATCAATACAGTTTAGGCGCGACGCTTTATCACATGCTCAGCGGCAAGCCGCCTTTTAAAGGCGAAAATGCTAAAGTAATTATGCGAGCACACGTTTTCGATCCGGTGCCGGATCCGAAAATAATTAATCCTGATGTGCCAGAATCTTGGCGTCAATTATCGATGAAATTGATGGCGAAAAACCCGGAAGAGCGTTTCGCTAATTGTGCTGCTATGCGTACGGCGGTGATGGCGGCTATCAGTGGTCATGGAGGCCCGGGCATTTCGCGTCGGGTGCGGACAGGCCCAGCAACGGGAGCAGTCAAAGAACACGTCAATTCTATGCCATCATGGGCTAAGTATTTGGTCTATGGTTTTGGCGCTGCTGTGGTGTTGATGGTCATCATTCTTTCCATTCCCTGGGGTGGTAAGGCGACCCCACCGCAGCCGGTGGTGACTGGTCCTTCAGTACCAAATCCCGCAGAAGTGGCAGAAAAACAGTTAGAGCAAGTGCGAAAAGTATTGGCCGCACTTCCGGATAATCACGAAAAATCGTTGGAACTGCTAGAGAAAATGTTGGAGAGCAAAAATCTGCCAGTTGGGCCTGCGCGCGGATTAGTCGAAAAAGAAATTCAGCTCCGTCAGTCGATGCTAGCGGATAAGAAACGAAAAGAACAAGAAGCAATTGTTGCGGCGCAAGCCAAGCAACGACAAGCAAAATCAATTGAATTAGAACAGGCATTAGCTGATGGTGACTTAGTGCGCGTTAAAGCCTGCATAGATTTTCTCAGTGCCGAAGTTGAACACCTGACACCGGTTATGAAAGATCGTTTGGAAGTGGTGAAAAATCAATTCCGATTGAAATTGGTAGATTTGCAAAAGCGTTTCACCGACCAATTACTGGAAGCGACTTCCGGAGAAGAAATCGAAGACATTCAACGTAAAGTATCGTCCAGTCCTCTCGCGCCTGATGCGATTGCGCAAATTAGCGAATTAGCCGAAAAACGAGCCGCGCAATATCAAAAACCAATACGTCCGAATGTTGACGACGACGCATTATGGCAAGCATTAAACGATCAAATAGAACCACTGCGTGGCGGTGTCTTTTACAGTGAAGTATCGAAATTAGCCGAGGCGGAAGCGGTAAAATTCACCAATCCTGACAGCAAAGCCATGGTCCTGCAGTTTGCGACGATGGGGGAAATCGCACTCAAAACCGAGGGCGCATTGCGTAACTATGTACGTACAACAAAACCTGAAATCACGATTCAATACAATGACAAACCAACCTTGGTAACCTTGAAACAAATTGATAAACAACAAGTAACTTTTTCTCTCAAACAGGGCGGCGGGGTAGGGGAATTAAAACAAGATCGTCAAAGTACGTTATTACCGTTACGGCAACTAGTTGACGGCGCTCTTCTCGAAATCGGTGTTTCAGATACTAAAGTTCGCACTCTCCAAACAGCCTTATTTTTATGGCTGTGGCGTGATCCAGCAGCGAGCGAACTCTATGCAACCGCACCTAAATCGATAAGTGCGATGGCGGTGGCTTGGCTCGAAAGCAAAAATAAACCAGTGATCAATGGAAATGCTTTACGTGTAGTCATGAAGCGCAACGGCTCGCAAATAACGGTGCATTATGGGGGTGAAAAACACCCATGGCATTTAGATGATTTCGTTGGTGAAAATTTAACTATTTTCCAGAAGACGTTTCAATGGTCGACCAGTAAAGTAATTGATCCCAAAACGGGTACGGAAGGGGATCTTCCCTCAGTAAAGTGGAAAGGTGAATTATATCCACCGTTCATTTTAACTGCACATGTTGATATGCAGCCAAATACCCTGGCTTTGCTTTTCGGCGTGCAATCGAGCGATCGATGCATTCGGATCGGATTTAACAATACGGATCCGAATAAAACTGTATGTGCTGCATTTGTAACTAAGCCTG
>CANETI010000349.1 GCA_947440715.1 Planctomycetota bacterium
ACGGATCATCTTCGATCAGATCTTCCATATTGAAATCACCCGCCGCAGCGATGATTTCCGTGCGGCGAGCATCGCCGTATTTTTCCATCAAATGGTTCAAGTCCGCTTTAACAATGATGATTTGACGCTCTTCACGTGCTAAAATATCTTTGTAGTCGGTAATTGATGCGACCAAGGCATCGTTTTCGGCCTGCAATTTATCGCGTTCCAAACCCGTTAGGCGGCGCAACTGCATGTCCAAAATAGCCTGCGCTTGGGGCAAGCTGAAATCAAAGCGCTCAATCAAACCCGCACGAGCGGCTTCGCCGCTCTCGCTGGCGCGAATCAACGCGATGATGGCATCAATGATGTCGATCGCTTTCAGTAAGCCGACAATGATATGCAGACGTGCTTCATCGCGCGCCAACCAGAAACGCGTACGACGAACAATAACATCTTTGCGATGTTCAACATAGGCTTGGCACATGCGCTTGAGCGTGACGGTACGTGGACGACCACCATCAAGAGCGATGCTGTTAATCGCGAAATTATATTGAAGATTGGTATGTTCCCACAATTGATTGAGCACAATATCCGGATCTTCGTTCTTTTTCAGTTCGATCACTAAACGAATACCGTTACCAACCACACCGCCGTAAACGGCATGCAGTCCTTTGACGCGCTCATCGTTGTGCGCATTTAAAATCGACTCTTTGATCGTGGCTAATTTGATACCGTAAGGAATTTGCGTCACCACTAATGCCGAACGCCCATCAATCTCTTCCTGCTCGATGCGCGCGCGCATCACCACGCGACCGCGGCCGGTTTCGTAGGCTTCGCGAATGCCCGCAGTGCCGCAAATGAATCCACCAGTTGGAAAATCTGGTGCGCGCACAAATTTCATTAAATCGCTGACCGTGCAGGCTGGAAAATCAATAACATGCACAATGGCTTGGCATACTTCGGTAAGATTATGCGGCGGAATATTGGTCGCCATACCTACGGCAATACCAGAACTGCCATTCACTAATAAGTTAGGGACTTTTGCGGGTAAAACGGTTGGCTCTTCGCGTTGACCGTCGAAATTATCGCGGTGATCAACGGTTTCGAATTGAATGTCTTCCAACATTTCGCCCGCTAAGCGATCCATGCGCGCTTCGGTATAACGATAAGCTGCTGCGGAGTCACCGTCGATGGAACCGAAATTACCTTGGCCGTCGACCAACATATAACGCAACGAAAAATCTTGCGCCATACGCACCATCGCATCGTACACCGAGGTGTCGCCATGCGGATGGTAATTACCCAGGGCGTGACCAACTATTTTCGCTGATTTTTGATATTTCGCCGTCGCGGTTAAATTTAAATCACGCATCGTTTGTAAGATGCGGCGATGCACCGGCTTCAACCCGTCGCGGATGTCAGGGAGCGCACGATCGACCAACACGCTCATGGCGTAGGTCAAGTAACTCTCTTTCATTTCCTCGTCGATTAATAGGTCTTTGATGCCGATGTTTGAATCGCTGGTCATGCACACTCCGCTTACGCGCAATTGGGGAGGGCGCAGTGTAGGTCAGCTACCATCGGGGCAAGCACGCTTCCCGTGTTTGGCAAGGTTGGCGGAACGGCTTTTTGGATGACCACAAATAGGCACTTGCATGAGCGTTATGCAAAAAAAAAACCGCCCTCGGTTTCCCCAGGGCGGCGCGTTCATCCGTGAACCGAAAATCGCTTATGAAAATCGCTTACTTGGCAGCGAGTGCCTTCTCGATCGCGGCGATTACCGCAGCGTCATCGGGCAAAGTTTTGGGAGTAAAACGATCAACCACTTCGCCGTTACGACCAACGAGGAACTTTTCAAAATTCCAGGTTACTTCGCCCTTCTTCGGACTGCCGGTCGTCAGATATTGATAAAGTGGGGAGATATCGTCGCCTTTTACACTGACTTTAGACATGAGCGGAAAACTGACGTCGTATTTGCTCTTGCAAAACGTGGCAATTTCTTCGTCGGTGCCGGGCTCTTGGCCTTTAAAGTTATTCGCTGGGACGCCAATGATGACTAATCCTTTGTCTTTGTACTTGCCGTACAACGCTTCCAGTGCGGTGTATTGCTTGGTATTGCCACATTTCGAAGCGACGTTGACCAGCATGATGACTTGGCCTTTGTACTTATTGAGTGGCGTCGGCGTGCCGTCGATGGCGTTCATGGTGACATCCATCACCGAGGTAACGGCCGCCTGCAGCGGGGCGCCAGCCAAAGCCAGAACGGCAACAGCGCAAAGCATGGTTGGAATTCGCATAAAAAAGCTCCTCAACAGGATTGGTGTAAAACGGGGTTATGAGAAAGAAGAAAAGGGAGAGACGGTTCGGGTGATTTAAGGTCAACCGACGTTGCGACGTCCCAGGGATCGGTTCAATCAGCGTGAGTTACCAGCCAATCGCCGTTCGCCTGCGACGCAAGCAACATCGTACGCTGACGTACGACCACCCGTTGACACCCCCTTTCGCGCCTGGGTAGGTCCGCTAGCTTTGCGCTCCCCCAAAACGGGGTCACCGCAGGATCAGGAGCAAATCACGTGAGCAGTTACAACATTTCAGTCATTCACGGCGACGGTATCGGCCCCGAAGTCGGTGTCGAAGGCGTGCGCGCCTTAACCACCATTGGTCAGGTTTTCGGCCACACCTTTTCCTTTAAAGAATACCTCGCTGGCGGCGCTGCCATTGATGCCACCGGCGGACCAATGCCTGACGCCACCATTAAAGGCGTCAAGGACAGTCATGCGTTACTGTTCGGCGCCATCGGTGGACCAAAATGGGAATCCATGCCGCATCACCTCAAACCAGAAGCTGGTTTGTTGAAAATTCGTAAAGAATTAGGCGCGTTCGCCAACCTACGTCCAGCCGTGGTGTTTGATGAATTATTGGATGCCAGCACCATTCGTCCTGAAGTGCTCAAAGGCACCGACGTCATGGTCGTGCGCGAACTCACTGGCGGTATTTATTTTGGACCTGGCGGCATTACCGGCGATGGCGCGAACCGCGTCGGCATTAACACGGAAGTCTATTCCACGGCAGAAATTGAACGCATTGGCCGCGTGGCATTTGACACCGCTCGCCTGCGTAAAAAGAAAGTCTGTTCGGTCGATAAAGCCAACGTGTTAGTGTCCAGCCAGCTGTGGCGCGAAGTGATGATCGAATTATCGAAGTCCTATCCTGACGTTCAATTATCTCATATGTATGTCGATAATTGCGCCATGCAGTTAGTGCGTAATCCACGTCAATTCGACGTCATCGTCACGACCAATATTTTCGGCGATATTTTAAGCGACGAAGCGTCCATGATCGCTGGTTCTATCGGCATGTTAGCCTCTGCCTCCATCGGCGGACCAGTTGGTTTATTC
>CANETI010000350.1 GCA_947440715.1 Planctomycetota bacterium
ACAACACCAACATGGCGAGCGCATCGATGGCAAAGGTGGTGCGGTCCCACGCTTCACAACGCAGGTCATTCCATGGCAGGAAAATGCGTATGACCAAATAGGTCAGCGACATTAAACCGCCCAAGGCAATCAGGCCGTAACTGCTCACGATGCAGGCGGTATGAATGCGCAACCAGAACTCCGACAAAATTGGCATTGCCGGGCTGATGAAGGCATTAATGTCATGGTATTCGAGTAAGATCTGGGCAAAGACGATAAGACAGCCAAATAATGATGCACCTAAAGCCAAGCTCCCACGCGCATGGGCAATGCCGCGAGTTTCATTTTCACTGCCGACCACCCCGCTCGCACCAAGAGCCACCAGCGCTTTACGCCGATTTCTCGTCAGTACCGCTTCGCCAATTAAGGCCGCAAAGCTGGCAAATAAAGCGGCGGCGGCCATCGATTCATATAAATTAGCGAGCGGAATACGTTGCGCTAATTGCGCACGAATCAAGAAGGCGGTGAATTGGCCGATTAAACCGATGACCGCGAAAACATAACCTATTTTTAGCGCCCAATTAACCCGACCAATGCCACCCATGGCTAAAAAGGGCACGGCTAACAACAGGCTCATCCACACCCAATGAATAAAACCATTGAAGCGCCAATAGGTCATTTCTAAATCGTTGGTGATCACCAGCGGTGCTTGGCCGCGAGCGATATGATCGCGATCAAATAGGGCGCGGAGTTCTGCTGTCGCTGCCACAAAGGCATCTACGCGTGTTTGTAATTCAACTCCGGATAATTTACCATGTCGAGCTGCTTTCCAGCCTTGGCCCAAATTCGACCAAGCATTAACAGCACGTTCAACCGCCTCATCCAACGGTTGGCGCAAGCTAGCTTCCGCTAAATCTGCATCGGGAATGTGTAAGCCCGACCAGCGATTTTTTAAATTATCCAACGTGTCGGCCATCATGGCCGCTTGTGGTAATTCCAATTTAGCCAGCGAATGAGGATCAGCGCCCAAACGCTGAGCTGCGGCGTCATCTATCGCGCCCGAGGCGGCAAAGCGCCACAGCGGCCATAAAACGTCTTGGTTTATGGCATTTAAATCTTCGCGATTAGCAATTCCAAGTTTCATCGCCGTTTCAGGTGAAACTGGCAACAGGCTATAGGTTTGTTCAGCAAAGGCACTGATACCACCTTCATTCCCGGCAGCACGCGCCGCTGCGATAAATGACACCAGCGATGAAGAAAAAGAACCACCTAATTCTGCTGGATCGCGCCAACGGTCATTATGTGGACCAGCGGGCACCGGGAAAATACGTAATTGGAAAACAATATTACCTGGATCCAACATCCCTTGTGCCCGTCGCACTTGATTAATCGCTTTGGTTTTTGAGGTGAGGCGACCGAGCTCCTCTAATTTATCACGCACGGTCTGATCATGCAGACGACGAGGCGAAATACGACCTTCCTTCAATAATATTGCCCGTTCGACTTCGGGTAAAACTAACGCTAAATCGTGGCGTAATTCAGTATGCTTAACCCGCGCTATTGGTTTGTCTTCATAAGAGCTATGACAAAACAACACATCTAACAAACTCGACAGTGACGTATGTCCATCGCCAAACGAGGTAGTGTAAGCGATCCCATCAATAATTTCCATCGCCAACGAATGGAATGGTTTGTAACGCCCACTGTGCTGAACGGGTGTCGCTTCTAAGGCCTGTAATTTAACCCCTGCGAGCGTTTGTTTAATTGGCACTAAGTCAGGTTTACCGACATGTGCCGATAATTCAGCGGCGCTCATTAAGCCAATGCTGAGGCACAACACCAACAGGACGTGCGATAAACTCATAAATGATCGGGTACTCATGGCTTTCTCCCCGTGCTTGCTGAACTGCCAGCGCTTCTTGTGAAAGCAGCAGCAAAGCCGCTCCAGGCGATACCTAAAGCGAGCACAATCGATGCCCACAACATCGGATATCCCGCCGGACGATTACCAACGCCTAATACGGTCAATGCCTGTCCTTGTGGATCCCAACTGGCTTGGAAGAAAAAAGTATCTTTCCACTCTAATGGATAATTCATGTGAATCTTTGCCGTCTGCGGCGCTTTTTCGTCACCATAACCGACGAAGCAGAAAAATTCGCTCGGCTCATCGCTCCCTGGTCGACGCGGGACATCAAAACCCGTCATCCAAATTGAGCCCGGCATTTCCATCGGCGCTTTGCTGTACATTAATTCGTAGCGACCAGATCCTGGGACATCAATCATGATTGGGCGAGGTGCATACATGCCTAATGAGGTTTCATCACCCATCTCACGCGGCAGATGCGGATACGGTGAATAGGGCACCCACATGCTGGTGGTCTTGCCTTGATGCGTGGCCGTTACTTCTACTAAACTTTCAAAGTCGCCCACCGACATGCGGCTTTGTTGCTGTTCTTTCGGGACGGGCACCGGTTCGGAGACTTTACTTGGGCGTTGCAGAATTTGATTTAAGCGAACCGTGACATTATCGCCCCATAAGGCGACGGTCACTTCGCTCGCTTGGTCCATGGGAAAGAGCCGTAAATTGCGGCCTGGCTGACCAACATGCAGCGTCACCTTTTTACCCGGTGCAGAAATAAATGCTAAGCGGGTCTTAGCGGCTAACTCTTGATCAGCGTCATCAGTACTTTCTTTTTCCAGCACGGGAAATTGCTGCTGTAATTGCGCCAAGGCTTGCTGGTAGGTTGGTTCATCCACGCAGTGCAACCACAATAATGGGGTATCGACTAATGATCCGATATCCGTGGTGGCACTGACCACACGATTAAATCCCTGGCCATCAACGCTACTGGTGAAGCGCACATCCAATATCGGGTTGGGAACAGCGTCCTTATCTTCTTTCCAACGACTGGTGAGACGCGCATAAGGCGAGAATCCCGTAATATGGAAATCGACGCCATTGACTGAACCAATGTTAATGGCCAAGGCTTTGCCATTAGTCATATGCCGACCGTAATCATGGTAACGCGGTAATCCCTTAATCGGTAAGGCAGCAACCGCATCGGGACCAACACCACGCATGGGCACCATCGGATCGCGAAAGCGTGCCGCGTCTTCGCGACGTACCCAAATCGCAGGAATATCTTTATTATAGGCCATGACTTCGGGCGCATGTTCCAGCACGATTGCTGATAAGCGTTTATCCGGTGCCGATTTCACCCGCGCGCGTTGGTAACGCGTCAACGATGGTTCGCCCACGACGCTGCTACCATTTTGCTGACCAGCCGGGCTTTTGAGTGTCCATTCTAACATCGTGCCGGTGCGACCTTGAAAGCCTTCTGCTAACAGTGGGAAGTCCGGCGTAACCTTATCAATCTTTAAGGACCGTTCACCACCA
>CANETI010000351.1 GCA_947440715.1 Planctomycetota bacterium
TAAATCATTATTTTGATCTGCCATTTCAAGTGGTGCCCAAGGTTATCGTTGGCCGCAGTGAAGGTCCGCTCAAAGCCGCTGCCGAACAACTCGGCTGGGAAGAATATAGCACAGACATCGCTGCAGTCCTAAAACGTGATGACATTCATATAGTTGATGTTTCGACACCAAATGACAGCCACGGCCCACATTCGATCGCCGCTCTTAAAGCGGGTAAACATGTCTTGTGTGAAAAGCCATTAGCGATGAATGTTAAAGAAGCAAAAGCTATGGTGGCAGCGGCGGAAAAAGCAAAAACGGCAAACGGCAAACCCTGTCGCGTTGGCTTATGGCATGTTTATCGCTGCGCCCCTGCCGCATCAACCGCTGCTAGTTTAATTCAAGACGGCAAACTGGGCGAAATTCGCCACATCCGCGCCGTGTACTTACAAGACTGGTTGCTCGACGACAGTTGCCCAGCAACTTGGCGCATGATGGCCAAGGCCTGTGGTTCGGGTGCTCATGGTGATTTGAATGCCCACCTCATCGATTTGACTCGCTTTATGACTGGCCTTGAATTTGATGAAGTCAGTGGCGTGGAACAGACCTTCATCAAAAAGCGCAAGAACGGCGATGGTAAGGGCCTGCTGGACGTCGATGTTGATGACGCTCTATTATTTATTGCAAAAATGTCGAACGGCGCGCTCGCCAGCTTTGAAGCCACGCGCGCCGCCGCCGGACGCAAGAATTACAACTGCATTGAAATCAACGGCACCAAAGGTTCCATCGTGTGGAATTTTGAACGCATGAACGAATTACAGGTTTACACCGTTGATGATGAACCACGTCATAAAGGTTTCCGTAATGTCATGTGCATGAATGGATCAGTGCACCCTTATTCGGGAAATTACTGGCCTGACGGTCATGTCATTGGTTACGAACACGGCTTCATCAACATGTTGGCTGACTTCGTTACCGCCCTTGCCAGTGGCGATGAATTCCGTCCGAACTTCGCTGATGGCCTAGCCAATCAGGAAGTAATCGACGCTTCGCTTAAGAGCGCCAAGACCAAGAAATGGGTCACCGTTGAACGAAGTCAAAAATTAAAGCCCGCTAAAGCTAAGAAAGCCGGCGCGAGTAAATCACTGTTATAATCATTTCGCTTCATCATTTTCTCTCACTCGTAGCTCGCAGCTCGTAGCTCGCAGCTCCTTCCCAAATGAGGTCTTCATGAAAGGTCCCGCTATCTTCCTCGCTCAATTTATGGGCGATGCTGCTCCCTTTAATTCCTGGCCAACCATTACCAAATGGGCGGGCTCATTAGGCTATAAAGGCGTGCAAGTTCCATCGTGGGACGGCCGCGTTATGGATCTCAAAAAAGCAGCTGAATCAAAAACGTACTGCGACGAAATGGCTGGAATCGCCAAGGCCAATGGCGTTGAGGTCACGGAATTATCAACCCATTTACAGGGTCAATTGGTTGCCGTGCATCCTGCGTACGATGAACAATTCGATGGCTTTGCCCCAGCCGCTGTGCGCAGCAATCCGAAAGCCCGCACCGAATGGGCTGTGCAACAAGTTAAATACGCGTTGACCGCCTGTAAAAATTTTGGTGTCACGGCGATGCCATCATTCACTGGCGCGCTGTTGTGGCACACCGTTTATCCCTGGCCACAACGTCCCGCCGGCTTGGTGGAAGAAGGCTTCGCCGAACTCGCTCGTCGTTGGACACCCATTTTAGACCACGCCGAATCAGTTGGCGTTGATGTCGCGTGGGAAGTCCACCCAGGCGAAGATGTGCACGATGGCGTGACCTTTGAAATGTTCTTAAAGGCGCTGAAAAATCACAAGCGCGCCAATATTCTGTATGATCCGTCACACTTAGTTTTACAAGGCATGGATTACAGCGCCTACATCGACCACTACCACGAACGTATTAAATGTTTCCACGTCAAAGACGCTGAATTCCGCCCAGACGGTCGCGTTGGTGCCTACGGCGGTTACCAAGGTTGGAAGGAACGCGCTGGGCGCTTCCGCTCACTCGGTGACGGTCAAATTGATTTTGGCCGCATCTTCAGCCAATTGACCCAATACGGTTACAAAGGTTGGGCGGTGTTGGAATGGGAATGCTGCTTAAAAGATCCAGAACAAGGCGCCGCCGAAGGCGCTCCGTTCATCGCCAAACATATGATCAAACAAGCCGCTAAAGCGTTCGACGATTTCGCCGGTGGCGCAGTCGATAAAGAACAACTCAAGCGCATTTTAGGCTTGAGCCCAGCGAAAGCCGCCGCGAAATAATTTGTCGGTTTTTGAGTACGGAAAACATCAGCCGATCGTCTTTGACGATCGGCTGATGTTTTTAACCAACTCCAGGCATTTATGCCGCTATTTAGTTCTTTGCGTTATCCGCGCATTATTTTTTCTCTTACGGATCGCGTGATCGAAAAATAATCCGCTGGTCAAACCACTGCATAATTATTCGCGTTTCATCCATCATTTTCGCAATTCGATAGCTTGTGTTCTCCTGCTAACGTCCCAGCATTTCTCGTCATATGACCAAGCTCCTCGGACTCGATATCGGTTCTTCTTCCATCATCGCTGGAATTTTGTCTGGTAAAAAAGTGCTCGCTGAATCACCGCGCACCTTTTTCCGCACGCAGCATACCGGCTCCAAAGTTGAGGTCGACGCCGACGAATTATTGCGAGCGATTGCAAAAGCGATTGCCGGTCTCAAAGGCCAGGCGAAAAATGTCGATGCCATCGCCATGGCGGTCATGTGCCCTGCGTGGGTCGCGATGGATAATAAGGGCAAAGCGCTCACCCCCATTGTTACCCATCAGGATCGTCGCAGCGTCGAAGTCGCACATCAGATTGAAGCACGCGTCGGTAAAAAGCGTCACATGGCCATTACTGGCTGTCGCCCATTTCCTGGGGGCATCAGTTCCACCACCTGGGCGTGGTACAAAAAACATGAGCCACAACGTTTGCGCGGCGCGGATTTAGTCGGCCATCTCAATACTTTTTTACATCGTCACCTCACTGGTGCACGGGTCACGGATCCGTCGAATGCGTCCTTCACCGGATTATTTAATACCCTTAAGCTCAACGGCTGGAATAAAGATTTATGCAGAAATATTGGTGTCAGTCCGACGTTATTACCCGAAGTCTTAGACGCTGATCGCATCGCAGGATACGTGACGCCAGCGGCGGCAAAATTATTTAATTTACGTGCAGGTACTCCGGTGATGACTGGCATCATTGATGGCAGCGCTGGGATGTTGCTGGCCGGTGCGCAAGTCGGTCAATTATTTAATGTTTGCGGCTCAACCGATGTTTTAGCCTTGTGTACCGATAAACCGCAACCACATGA
>CANETI010000352.1 GCA_947440715.1 Planctomycetota bacterium
GCTTGGCGCTGTCGTTTTCCACCAGCCAATTAATTCTTCCTCCGTATTATAAGCCAAACGTTCACCAGCAATGGAATTAATCGCATACAAACAATCAAGGCGGAAGCGGCCTTTTTCCTTAGCGTAGCGTTTAATTAAAGGCCCTAGGCTTTTTGCTGATGGAATACGGCCTAACGCATCTAAAACATGGACTAATACAGGCCATTCACATTTTTCCATCGCTTCTAATAACGTGGAAATACTGTTTTCACTTCGTACCCGTCCGATAGCAATAGCTGCGGCAACTTGTGTGCGGATATCTTTTTCTTTCGTTAAAGCCGAGTGAAGTTCCTGAAGGTACGGAGCACCAGCTTCACCCATTAACCCAATCGCCTCAGCGGCGCTGGCGGCACTTGGCACCAAGGTTTGACAACGCGTCATAAAACCGCTCTCGTGCTCAAACGTTTCACCGCGACAAGAACTGGTAAATGTTCCATTTACCGTTTTTTCATCAATATGTTGCTTGGTACGAACAGCATAGAGTAATTTTAACCCCATGATGCCACCAGAACGTGGCCGTAACGCATTGATGGCTTGCATATGAGCCACATCGGCAGTGTAGGCAGCAGCAATTAATCCATATTCAACCAGTGCTTCGTCTTTATCCTTCAAGAGTTCACCAATTTGCGTGGAGAATTCATAGGCCTGGGAAATATCTAAAGATGAACCTTTATTTCCTCCACCTTTCTTTTTCTTTTCATTCGGATCAGGGATTTTAGGAATTTCTCCAGCTTGGGTAAAACGCTCATTGAAAACGTATTCGACAACCGCCATGGCCGCTAACGACGCAGCACCGAGTTCCCGTGTCGCCGGGTTGGTGAGCATTGCCTTAATGTGCTCTGTGCGTTTGGTCGAGGTGGCAATCAGACCCGCGACCTCAGGTAATTTTAAATATTTACTTTTATTCATCGCCTTAGCGAGAACTGGCACCGCTTCAGCTGGACCAGCAATATTCATTAACTGAGCCACCCCAGCCAATTGATCTAATTCATGACTACCGCCAAGTAAGGGTTGAATCTGTTCTACCGTCGCGGTTTTTTCACCCTTGGGGAATGAATCCGACAACACCTCCGCAGCTGAAATGAAAGCCGCCCCTTGTGGAATCAGAAAGGGAGTGAAACACAGACAGACAATTAGTAAGTTATGTTTTATCATTGGCGTTCCTGAGATGATAGATTCTAAGGGTAACTAAAAACGCTGATGATCTGGCTCGCTTCCATTAAAGTAAACGCGAGCCAGATTCTTATCCTACTGTCGCCTGTCGGTGAGCAGCCGGTGAGCATTCCTTGCTAGGCGAGCGCACTATGATGACTTTCAGAAAACATGTCTGATGAATTTTACCACATTTTATTTCGCCTGTGTAATTTATTTATTTCAATAGTGTAATAAACATCCAGTTATTGATGCAAACGGCATTTTAATTCCTGTCAGTGAATGACACATTGCTCTCTCTTCTTGAGATCCCGCAGGACGCGGAAGCGCTTTCTTCATTCGAAAGAGCAAGCCATAATACCATGATCGACCGGAAGTCCCTCGACGTCAGCACGCCACGAGCGATCCAACATCTTTCACCGGTGACTTGGGCGATGCGACCTCCATTTGGTTGGTTCTTACGGATAGCCTTGCCACCCTTGATTTCGCGTGCTGCATTCATCTACCTTTGCCCCAATCATTGACGAATATATGGAAATTCATGACAAATTCGCTTCTTTGGGCGTCAATTCAGTAACTCAATTAGCCACTCATGGTTGCCACACCAAGACTTGTCGAATCCTGCGGAGTCCCAAACTAGCCAGCACAGAGACTGACCATGGCCGCATTCATCATGACTCCCCCGCCCGGAACCCGCCTTGTTGGTTTCATAGGTGACCGGGTTCGTTTCAGTCTGCGCTTTGATGGCCCACTGCCATCAGGCTGGCGCGCGTTGGTGCGTACCAACTTGGGACGGGCGCACAGCGAACGTGTCACCGTGGTCGCCACTCACGGACAGGGCCACACCTTTGGCGGCGCTTCGTGGCGCGACATCCCGATGGAGCAACAAGGCGATGAATGGGTATTGGAACTGACTCTTAACCGAGTGGGCTTTTTTCACGTCAAGCCATACGCCTTAGATACGCAGCGAAAACAACAATGGCCTGATGGCGACGATATCGGACTCAGTGTTCACCCCAACGCACAACGCACCAATAATACCATCTATTGCGCGTTTGTACGGGCGTTTGGTAACAGCAAACATCATAGCACCACCCGTAATGGCATGTTAGAAGAGCAATTCGCCGCATTTGATCGGCATGGGTACACCCTGATTCCACCATCAGGCACCTTACGTGATCTGACAGCGCAAATCCCACACATCGTTGATCAACTTGGCTGTCATATTATTCATTTGTTACCGATTTGTCGTACTCCAACGACTTATGCGCGTATGGGACGTTTCGGCAGCCCGTATGCGGCAACCGATTTAACCGCGATTGATCCTGCTTTAGTGGTATTTGACCAACGCACTACCGCCGTCGATCAATTTCGTGAACTAACTTATGCTGCGCATTTAAAAGGTGCTCGAGTCTATATTGATTTAGCCATTAATCACACCGGATGGGGTTCTCGTTTATTGGACGAACATCCAGAATGGTTTATGCGTAATGCCGATGGCACCTTTAAATCTCCAGGTGCATGGGGCGTAACTTGGGGCGATTTAGTTGAACTAGAACACCAACATAATTTTGGCTTATGGGATTCCTGCGCCGATGCCTTTCTCGAATGGTGTCGACGCGGTGTCGACGGTTTTCGCTGCGATGCTGGATACATGGTTCCGAAGCAAGCCTGGCAATTCATTACCGCGCGTGTGCGCATGGAATTTCCTGACGTTATATTTTTACTCGAAGGACTTGGCGGTGCCTGGTCTGCAACCGAATCATTACTGACCGAAGGTGGCATGCAGTGGGCCTACAGCGAATTATTTCAAAATTATTCCGGACGCGAGATTGCTCATTATCTCGACCATTGTCATTACCAATCACGACGCGTCGGTGTTTTAGTCCATTACAGTGAAACCCACGATAACGAACGCCTCGCCAAAGGTGGACGGTTGTGGTCTTTGATGCGCAACCATTTATCCGCATTAACGAGTTCCTGCGGAGCCTTTGGCTTCACCTGTGGCGTTGAATGGCTGGCAACGGAAAAAGTTAACGTACATGAAAGTCGCGGATTAAGTTGGGGACACAAAGATAATATTGTCCCAGAACTGAGCCTGCTCACCAGTCTCGTTAGTGACCATCCGTGTTTTTTTGATGGTGCTCAATTA
>CANETI010000353.1 GCA_947440715.1 Planctomycetota bacterium
AGGGCAATACGTTGCTCGTTGGGAATGGTTTTGCGCTTTGCTACCGCTTCGAGGTATTTCTCTCCAGCTTTTAATGGTTGCTTCACATCGACGAATGTACGCCCTTCGAGTAGTACAATTTCGATGTCGGCAAGAATTAATTCGGCTTCCGGATCGGGACGCACAGCGGCGGCCTTCACATAGGCATCGGCTGCGGCTTCGGCTTTACGAAGCACCGCAGGATCAATGGGTTTGGTGTCTGCAGGTACAGATACGGGAATAGGTTGAGGCACCGGGGGTTCAACTGATCGTAGCACAACGACACTGAACAATAAGAGACATAGGAGTCGCATCATTTAGGTACTCGCTCGCGGAATGGGATCGTGCCGCACATTTACACCGGATTGATGCATGGCCTTTTTAATATCAGCGACGGTGTAGTCGCCGTAATGCACCATGCTCGCAATTAAAGCGGCATCAGCATGGCCATCATTTGGACCAGAACCAACCGCTGCAATTAAATGTTGTGGCGTTCCACCGCCGCCAGAGGCAATGACGGGAATACGGACGGCGTCGGAAATCATTCGCGTAATCGTTAGTTCGTAGCCTTTGCGCACACCATCGGTATCGATGGCATTGAGGCATATTTCACCAGCACCGAGCGACGCGGCCTCGCGCGCCCAGCCAAGCGCATCCTTACCAGTTGGCGTGCGACCGCCGTCGATGACGACTTCATAACCACTTGGAATGGTGGCACTGGGCAGCACGGATTTGACATCCATACCTAATACGACGCATTGTGAACCGAAGGCGCGCGCACCTGCGGTCAACAATCCTGGGTCACGTACGGCGGGCGAATTGAGAGAAACTTTTTCTGCTCCAGCTAACAGAACCGTACGCATAGCGTCGACTGAGCGAATGCCGCCGCCGACCGAAAAGGGAATAAAAATAGCTTCAGCCACGCGTCGCACCACATCTACGAAGAGTCCACGTTGTTCGGCCGAGGCGGTAATATCGTAAAAGACTAACTCATCGACGCCTTGTTCGTTGTAACGACGTGCGTATTCGACTGGGTCGCCGAGGTCGACGTTACCTTGGAATTTGACGCCTTTGGTGACTAGTCCATTGCGAACGTCGAGGCACACGATGACGCGTTTAGTGAGCATGCGGCGCGGATCATTTCGTCTGAGCAGCCTTTGGCTAGGGGCGTCTGCGGTTTGAGTGACCTTCATTTTCCTGAAGACCAGATGGGTATTGGAGGATGGGTATGAGCAGCAAGCCATCACGCCATGGGTGTTCTGATGCAAACAGGGACCATGGTCACGCAATGACACGGCACATGAATGAGCGATCACCCGGCGTATTGTTTGGCGCGCCGTCCATTGCCAATGAGCAAGGATCATAATCATCCCGCGCCCATGGCTAAGAAAAGTCGATCATCTACTCCACGTTGGTTGCGTCATCGCACGCTGATCACGGGTGAAGCGTTGTTATTGGTTGCCGTTGCTCAGGAAATGATTCAACGCCAAGTGAATCAATTAGATTTAGCCAACTGGTCTAAGGTGATGTGGTTGATGGCAGTTAATATTGGCGCATTAGGTTTGCTGTTAGTGCTGGTGAAAATAGTGGCGGAAAAAAGTTTAGCCCAAACCCATTCCGTGGTGCAGGCCATGCCATTACCAACGCCTTATCTCTTTATTCATTTATTGATATTTGCGGGAATGTTTTATGTGCACGCTTATGTTTGGCATTTACCCGTCTGGCCGATGTCCGGACCGTAATTCCTGGGTGTCGCAATGAGACGATTGATAGTGGTTAATGAGAATTTTTAGACGGTCATCGATCGAGGTCATCAAATAGTCGAAGCAGTGTCTGGCGTACTGATCGAGCCTGCCCCTAAAGTCGCTATTTTTGTCCTGGGCAGTCAACGTGTGAGTGGTATGAGCAGTACGAGTATCGTGGAAGCGCTTTCTCTGGCGATAATCCACGAGCATGACTTTCTACCGAATGAAGGACTCTCTATGCGTCGTTGCCTACCATCCGCTACTCTCCTCTGTTTGACGCTGGCAGTGAGCGCCGTTGATGTTGCTCCAGGACTGGTGGGTGAATATTTCCCTGTTGCTAATCCAGCAGTTTTTCCAGCGATCGCCACAGGGCAGCAACCATTCTTGGTAAGGGTCGATACCACCATGGATTTCCCCGAAGTGGAAGGTGGCTTTTATGGCACGAAGCTCGTGGAAAATTTTTACGTGCGCTGGACCGGTTTATTACGCGTCGACAAAGAAGGGGAATATGAATTCTCGACGTCATCTGACGACGGTTCACGATTATCCATTAATGGCAAAGTCGTGGTCGACAATGGCGGCGTGCATCCGATGGCGACACAAAAAGGTAAAATAACCTTACCTGCAGGTGATCATCAGTTGGTCATTGATTACACGCAAGGCGGTGGCGGAGCGGGCATCACGGTTAATTGGCAACCACCGAAATCTAAAAAGATGGTGACGTTGCCTGATTCAGTATTGTATCACGCGAAAGGCAGTGAGAAAATCGTCTTCGATAAAGCGGCATGGGATAAAATCCCATCAGCGTCTGGCAAGCCGGTTATTGATTATGGCCCGACGCTTACGCATTGCATAGAATCATCATTCCCTGCGCCTCGTACGTATGCCTATAAAGGCATCGTTATTAAATTGAGTGAAGATGCGACGAATAATTTGTGTTTTGACACCGATACCTTGCGCGTGATGTGTGCATGGAATGACGGTTATATGAAACTGCCCAAAGGTCGTGACGGTTTAGAAGGTCACCCGGTAGTGCAGGGAAATCCGATTTTTGGTAGCTTAGCTGGTCCCGGCTGGGCCAAGGGTGATAATTTTTCCGATCCGCGGACCAATAAAATGGGCCCATTGCCGGAAGGATTAGCGCGCTGGACCGGGCATTATATGGACGGGAATGACGTCATTTTGAGTTACACCGTGGGCAAGACAACGGTATTGGAAAAACCATCGGTGCACGACCGTATTATTGCTCGTTCATTTAATATGAGCGCTAGAACAGAAGCGTTGTCACTGTTGGTGGCCGAGGAACCAGGCGCAACGGCGACGGTGGTTGGTGATGTTGCCGTCATTGCGGCAAATGGAGTGGCAACCGTGATAAAATTAATTGGCGCTCCAGCTGGCGCTGAATTAGTCGCGTCTGGAAATCGTGTACATTTGGCCTTTGCTGCAAATAAAGAATCAACCTCATTCGTGTTAGCCCATGCACGCGGAGATGCGGAAGCGACCCGCGCAGCATTAACAAGCTCCAAAATTACCCCGGTCGATCTGAGCGCACAAACCAAAGGCGGAAAGCCACGTTGG
>CANETI010000354.1 GCA_947440715.1 Planctomycetota bacterium
TACCACAATGCTGAGTTCTCTGAGGCAATCAGTAACCAACTCGGCTAATCGAATCACTTGTTGAGAGCCGCAACTGAGAGCCGCTGCTGAGACTGTTGAGAGCACCACTGATGGCTCGTCACTGATCTGCTTGCAAAACGGACTCACCCTTACAGACTCCGCCCCCCTTAGATCCAGCATTTGGAGGTTTCATGGCCCGCGGTATGCATCGGCATCGTTCCATTCGTCTTGATAATCTGCGTAAAACCCGGATTGCGACACGCAAAGCTAAAGGCCCCGCAAAGGTCAGAGCTCGTGAAAATCGCGAAACCCGCGTGATTACGAAGATTAAAGCAACCAAAGCTGGCACCGGCTATAGCGCCGAAGTGCAAAGCTGGCTGGCTGCCAAGCTCGACAAACCATTCAGCAAAATCACTGCTGACGAAATCAAGACCGTCATCGCCTAACAGCGGCTGGCCATCGACGATTCACTCGTCGATCTCTTTTTTTTCGGTACCTGTTCAACGCAAGTCCGGCGCGGTTTAACCGCGCCGGTTTTGTTGTTTAGGTACATCGGATCAAGCATCAGGCTTCGTCCGTAGAAGGTCCTCAGCAAAAACCTCCGTCATCAGCGATAAAAGTATGGTAAACTGAACCACTCGGAGGTCTGCCATGGTTTCAGACATCAGCGCACTCTCGGGTGCAAACCAGTCAGTGAACAGCATTCTTCAAGTCCAGCGCACCGCACAAAAGCTCCCTGCAACTCAGGTGAATAAACTCCTGCCGCAAGCAACCCAACAATCGAGTGGCAAAGATACCGCCACGTTTAGCAGTGAAGCCTTGTCTCGCTTAGTCGCCGAAGAAGAAACCCAGGCGCGCGAGACGACTTAATCCGGATTCAGTCGGATTAAATTTGAAATAAAGCCTGTTTTTTCAGCTTATTTATCTCGCAACACCCGCATCATCGCTAAGCGATCTCGACCTTGCTGTAGCGCGACACGTAAACGTCTTTGCCGTTCGCTCGGGATCAGGCTTGGCTCATAGCCCGCCAATAATCCATCCACCGCCTGCCGTAATTCATCACTCCACGGCTCCGTTGGCGCGTGACGAACGAGTAACAACCACACCATTTCCGTTTGCGCAGGCATAGCAAGAGTTTTGGTTCATGTCTATGAACCGTCAAGTCCAGACTTCCGCTCACCCCCTGCCATCGCATAGGCTGCGACGATGGGCACCGCCTTTGGATCTTTGGTCAAACAACGTTTAGCCGAGTTAGGTCTCAGCCAACGTGACTTCGCCAGCCTCGTCGGCCTGAGCCACGCCAACATCAATAAAATCATCAATGCCAGTCATGAAGCCCCGCCGCCGCCACAAGGCGACGATCTCCAACGCTGGGCCGTGGCATTACAAATTCCCACCGCCGAGCACCAACGTTTTTGTGACCTCGCCGCACTCGGCCACGTCCCGTGGGATGTCCGCGCGCAGTGGGAAGCGTGGTATGTTGCACATAACCAATTAGTTGCCGACCACGCACGCCTACAAAGCGAATTAACCAATTTACGCCGAGCCGCCGAACGCGGCACGCCGTACGACGAGCACAAATGACTTTACTGACCGCCACTCGCATCATTTCTTTCTGTGAAGGTATTTCGACGCTCCTTTTATTTGGCGTCGCCATGCCGCTGAAATACGTTTATAAAATTCCTATGGCGGTCAGCATTGTTGGACCCATCCATGGTGCGTTATTTATCCTTTTATTATTGTTACTCTTCATCGTCATTAAACGTCACGGTTTACCATTCAGCGTATGGGCCTGGGGATTTCTCGCCGCGCTCATCCCGACCGGACCATTTATTTATGACCGCTATCTGTGTCGACAATGTGGACGCATAGAGAGCAAATAATATACGCTACCGACCATGACGAATCCGCTCCCAGTAGCTATTATAATTAAATTTCGGGCTATTTTCTAAGTCATGGCAACGCTGGCAGGTTGCGGGTGTTACTGGCTGAAATGATCCACTAGACACTCGACCGTTCTGACGTTCAGCCACATGGGTACTGCCACGACCATGACAAGATTCGCAACCAACCTGCGCTAAATCCCGCTGAATTACTTCACGTTGGGCAACAGGCTCACCACGGCGTTGAAAACCATCAGGAAACCCAGGGCCAACCACGTGGCAACGCAAACAGTCGGGGTCGTATTCATAATTTTTTTTCACCAACGACTGATACGCCTGCGCATGTTTCGATAAAGCATGACCTGCATGTGCCGTTGCATGACAAATCAAACAACTGTTATTTCCTGTATAATGCGCCACATCATCACGCCGCAGTGTCGTCATGCCGGTAGGTTGTTTATCACTCAATAACTCCATACCGGCTAATTGTTCCTGGTATTGCCGAATCGCGGTACGTACGAGCGGATGATCAGGCACTCGATCGTCCACTAAATCATAGTGACAGGCATCAGAGCCCCAAGGCCAATAGCCAATCGTTTTCCCTTCATTGGCAACGTGCACAATACGTGTCGCACCCACGGCCAACGGTTGAGGACTGGGTCCGGCCACTGCGCCGCCTACGAGCAAGCTGATACCAGGAACCGCACGTGCCAAAGCCATCAATGCCGTTTCATCCATATCCGCCATCACCACCACTAAGGATTTTGGATGCTGAGCAATTATTTTAAGTAATGATTGTTCTGGATCGAGCACCGTAAGTCCTGCCCCCGTGGACGAAGCCAAAGCCACAGACGTCACGACAAAAACCTGACCAGATCGCTCGATCTGCACGCTGCGTTCACCAAACCATGTGCCATCGGCGCGTTGCACGTTTGCACTAACCAACGTCGGCAGATCACTACCATGCAATAATTGATTAAGTTTCACTACTCCGAGCTGCACTTCCGCAGAACCAATACCAACCACCGCTTGGCTGGTACGCTGTAAAGCGCGTAAATACGTGGCCGCTCGCACTAGTTGATAATCCGCTGCACCACCGCTCCAGCCACCGCATTCTAAAACCAATCGACGCTCCGCGCCGACGCGTGACACTAAACTCGCACGTCGTACCAAACCACCATGCATGCCAGCCACACAACCGCAGGGCTCTAAACGTGCACCAGCATGCGCGCTCCACACCACTAGGGTACCGCTACCATTTAAAGCTTCCGGCAAGGGCAACACACCCGCCGGTATATCATGAGATTCTTTTTTGACTGTCATCAATGATACGGTTGGCAACGCATTAGAAGAAACGCCTCGATTCAACACCATTACCGCAATAACGAGTGCCATAACACCAACAATCACAATAAGGGTAATACGTTGCGACATAAGTTATTACGCTCAGGTAA
>CANETI010000355.1 GCA_947440715.1 Planctomycetota bacterium
CCAGTTCTAAAATAAAGTCACCGTTGGGTTGCACTAAAGCGTCAATGAAATCTATATCTAATTTCGAACACTTTAACCGCACGCGACCATCAGCCGGGCACCAAAAATTGATTTGGAATAAAATGGCGTCGCTGTTGGGCGCTTTTACCCGAATCAATAAATCGACGATGACGGTAGGGGATTGTTGATGATAATTGAGCAATTCAGTAAGCCACACCACGCCTGGAGCAATAATGGGCGGCGATTTACCGTCGGCGTTGGGATTATTTTGTTCAGCTTTTTGTACAACTTGTGGTGTTTGCGGTTCTTGAGATTTTATTTTGTCCGTTGTTGCCTGGTCGCGGCTGCTGCTGCCGCAACTGGTCACCACCAATAGCGTCAGCAACGCGCTGGTGATTAATAAACCGCGTGGTGCGTTCACACCAACTCCGCGATCAAATCATAACCTTTAGTTTTGATAATACGGGCATCAACCCAAGTTCCGACTTCTAAACCTTCGGCGCTAATAAATGTCGCACCATCGACTTCATGTGCCTGACCAAAATGACGCGCGGTATATTCGCCGAAATCTCGTTGTTCGTCAATTAATAGGCGTAGCTCTTTGCCGACCCAGCGCTTTTGTTTCGCGCGGTGTAATTTCTTTTGTTGCGTCATGAAGGCATGGTGACGTGCTTTAATCGTGGCGGCATCGACCTTATTCTTCATTTTTTCAGCGGTGGTGCCGTCTTCGTCGCTATAGGTAAAACAACCGACGGAATCGAATTTCTGTTCACGAACGAAATCCATCAGTTGTTCAAAATCTTCATCACGTTCCCCAGGGAAACCGACGATAAAGGTTGAGCGCAGCACGACATCGGGCATGGCTGCACGAATGCGATCGAGGCGTTCGGTAATTTGTTCACGGGTGGTGCGACGTCCCATGGCTGCCAGCGTGCGATTCGCGCCGTGTTGAATGGGCATATCCACATAACGCACGACGTTGGGCGTTTCGGCCATGGTGGTTATTAATTCGTCGGTAAAATCATTGGGGTAGCAGTAATGTAATCGAATCCAGGAATCAGGGGCGGCTTTGGCAACCGCGCGAATTAAAGCCGGTAGGCGATATTCGCCGTATAAATCTTTGCCGTAATAATCGAGGTGTTGTGAGATCATATTGATCTCTTTCACACCACGTTCGGCTAATAGCTTTGCTTGTTTAATTAAATCTTCTTGCGGCCGCGATTGATGTTTGCCACGGAATAAAGGAATGGCGCAAAAATTACAGGTGTTGTCACAGCCTTCGGCAATTTTGAGAAAGGCGAAATGCGGTGGGGTAAGTTGACTGCGTTGATCGTGGCGCAGGCGATGTTTTGGTACATCCGGGAAGTGCTTTTTGACCACGGCGGGAAAGCGGTCGTAATCTTTGAAGGTGACCCATTGATCGACTTCAGGAATGTCGGCTTGTAGCTCAGCCAAATAACGTTCAGTGAGGCAGCCAGCGACGAACAGCTTCGCCCCGGCTTTGCGGCCCTGAGCGGCATCTAAAATATGACTGATCGATTCCTGTTTGGCGCCTTCAATGAAACCGCAGGTGTTGATTAACACCAAATCGGCTTCAGCTAAAGACTTCGTGAGTTGAAAATCGACCGAACGCAGCGCGGTGACTAAGTCTTCGCTGTCGGCTAAATTTTTTGAACAGCCGAGGCTGATCAGGGCTGCAGTGCGGTTGGCCATGGGGGGCGCAGCATCAATGGTTGCCAAGGAAAGCAAAGGGGGGTTGGACGGCCTTAGGCAGAGCAATCTGTTCGGATCTGCGGGGTTTTATCAAAAAGCTCCCCTAATTTTTTCCATACGATGGAGTGACCCGAGTGTTTGTTCGGAATCATGCCCGACCATCACTCCGCGAAAGTGCTGCATGACGAAACTTGACGCATTGCTGCAAACTGCATCTACTCCACCCTCCGCTGGAGATCCTGTGTCAGGTAAGGTCGAATCACAACTAACTGTACGCATGGCCACCGTTGAAGACGCGGACACGCTCAATGCGATGATCGCCGATTTCGCTGCGTTCGAACGATTGCCAAATCAATCAACGGTTCAGACGGTACGCAAAGAATTAGGTAGTAGTGATCGCGTTATCGAAACGGCACTCGCTTTTGTTGATGGCGAAGCCGTTGGGATGGCGGTCTTTTTTCAAACGTATTCGACCTTTGCTGCACGTCGCGGTTTGTATTTAGAAGATATTTACGTCAAAGAAGACTATCGAAATCGTGGTATCGCTACGGCCCTCTTGCGTTTTATTGCTAAATGGGCCGTCGAACGCCATTATGCACGCGTTGAATTTACCGTGCTCTTATGGAATACGGTTGCCATTGAGTTCTTCGAAACTTTAGGCGCTGCACCAACGAACGCTTGGACAACTTACCGTCTCAGTGGTGAATGGTTGGAAAAATTGGCTACGATGCAGGATAAATAGGGACTTCTTTCGTTTTAACTGATTTATCGGCCGGGCGAAGTGAAGTCATTTAATTAATAACAGCAACAAAACACCCTCGACCAAATGGCCAAGGGTGTAAAGAGTTAAAACCAAAAATAAAAGTATTTTATTTTGCGGCAGCGGTTTTCGGATCGTGGGAAAAATTCAAATCGCCGAGTTTCTTATCGCCTTGGTAGATATTGCTGATGGCCACCGTCCAGTTGTAATCTTTGCGCGATAATGAAGGGCTGAAATTCCATCGCACTTGTAATTCGGTCTTTTGACCAGGAGCGATTTCTAATGATCCGGCGGTGCCTTCGCGGTGCTGTACACCCGTCCATGGATTCCACCCAGACGAACCACGTCGGTCGGCATTCATTTGGCGACCTTCACAGGTCGCGGTCATACCGGCGATTTGCGCACCATTGTCGTTCTTTAGGATAATTTTTTCTTTGGTGTCATTGCTGAATTGAAAACTAACGATGAGGTAATTTTGACTTTGTTTGTAATAGAACAATTTAGCACTGACACCTTCTGCATTGGCGACGGCAACTACTTGGTCGAGCGGGGTGGTTTGTTCGGTGCGAACGCCTCCGCCACCACAGGCAGTGAATGACAGGATCATAGCAGCAACACAGGCGAGTGAGAAATGGCGCATGGAAAACGCTCCTGATTGAGTTTGGTTGAGTTGAGGTGGCGGATCTTCTATCGTTTATGTTGGTCAGGTGCAACCAGGGGGCCGTGGCTGCACATGGCTGGTATAAAGCCCTGGTGGGCATAGGCTGCCGCGCCTTGTGCCGCCCCAAAAGTGCGCAACGACCGTGAAAGATCCTATGACTCCGCCTCGCATCGTCCCCAGTTCAAGTCTTGATCAAG
>CANETI010000356.1 GCA_947440715.1 Planctomycetota bacterium
TACATAAAGATAAAGAGAGTGCTTTAGGTTTTGCACGTTTGTCACTCAAACGTGGCGACACCGATAAGGCAATGGAAGCGGCACAAGAGCTCTTAGAAGACCCGACCATGGCCGATGAAGCGAAAGCCATCATGGGGTCGGCAAAATTAGCGGTGAATAAGTTAGATGAAGCAGAAGAATTATTGAAAGCGGCCGTTGGTGGCACGTTGAGCGCTGACTCAAAACAATATGCGACCTATAATTTGGGTTATATTTATTTGCGCAATAATAAGGGAAATGAAGCGCGTGAATTATGGAAAAATTTAACTACACCAGTAGCAGAGTTAGCGTTGGCCTGTTTAGAGCATCGTGCGTTTGATAAAATTGAATCATTGCCGTCAGAAGGACTTAAAAAACTGGCGAAAGAATTGAATGCCGCAGTTGGTCTGGAACAAGGTCAACACGCCATGGCAGGAGCGTTGGATCCAGTCGACAGTAAGCGTAATTTATTTCTTACCTATGTTGCAAAAGTCCTGCAAAGTGTCGGGTCACCACAAAGTATTCGGGATTTATCGGCAACCTCGACCGTGGAATCGCTGCGGTGGCAGGCTTATGGTCACATCATTGCGGGTCGTTTTAGTGACTGCGAAAAAGTGATCGCACAATTACCAAAAGATGATGGATACGGTTTGGCCTATACGATTTTAATTGCGGACGCAAAAAAAGATCAGAATAAGGCATTGGATGCCTATAAGCGCTTGTCCACTAGTCCTAATCCGCCACGTGAATGGATGTTGAAAACAGCCGCAATTTTTGACTCGCTTAATGATGACTTTAAAGATGACCAATTTGATTGGCCAGAAGGAGACACCCCGCAAAGTGGCTGGAAATACAGTGCTCCCGGCACTGGCATCCATATTCACGCAAAAGGCGGGATGTTGGTGTTTGAAGGTCGTCAAGCGGTGTCACAAGATCCCGTATCGCATGCTTATATGATGGTTCGGCAAGATCGTTTAAAAACCATTAGTTTAGCGTTGGATATTAGCGGCATTAGCACAGCCATGGGTGGACTTGAAATAATGAGTGAAAAAAATGATGCCGGTGTGCAATTAGCCGTGCGCAATGATAACCGTTTAGCCTGGCGCACGGTTCGCGGTGGAGGTTCTTATGGAGAATGGGAAAATATCGCATTACAAATTCAAGGGGTTGTTGCGAAAATATCGATAGAATATGCCAATGGTCGTGTCATGGCTTTCATGGCTGATGACCCTTTGCGCAAATACCCGTTAGGTGACGGAAATTTGTCGGATAATGCGATGCTGACGGTCGGCATTTGGTCTGCAGCGGATCCGGGAACAGATTTCAAAATTGCCGCTGATTCAATGCAAATTCAAATGCGTCCAGTCGGCACTCAGCCGAAGAGTGATCGTTTTGGCCAGTAACTCGGCCAGTTTCTCGGGCAGTAACTCGGCCGCTAACTCGGCTAAGAACATTGGTCAATTCACCAAAGCGGCGGCGCTTAGCGATATCTAGGTAAGTATTTAATAAAATTATCATGACGCCTCACGCCGATGTGTGAGGCGTCATCTTTTCAACTCGTTCTACGGATGGCTGTGCTATGCGGTGTTTTTGTTATCGCGTCGATCAACCAAGTTTAATGGCAGCCCTAACGGATGAAGCGCTACTTACGCGTTATCAATCGACGATTGGTGATGAATTACCCGCATTAGCAGATCGTGGTTTGGTGCGTTTTTTACGCAATCAAAGCACTTTAGTCAGCCGCGCACTCAGTGACGGATTTGATCGTTTAGCCGAACAGGATATTGCGGCGGCAGATAGTTTATTGACCGACATCTTCGCTGTGGCGACGTATCATAATTGGTTTTTACCGTTGGAGGCGCTCGGAGAACGTGATCTACCGGTCGAAGAATTACCTCGCGGGTTGTTAAGTGCCGATATCAGTACGGATGGCGCTAAATTATGGGTCATTGATGAGGATACGATTGCACTCACGCGTGATCGAGAAGCGGACGAGCAACCTGATATGAGTACGCATCATCGTAGTTAAAGATGCGCTTTGTCGGTATCATGCGCCTAATGTTAATTTATGAGCGCTCAGTGTTTGGCTGAGTAGATTATCCATTATTGCACGATCAGCTTCGGCGATTGAGCTAGTCGTGCGCAGCACAAATATTTCCTTGGCTTGCATTGGCGCGATGAGCGACTGCCATTTTACCGCGTCTTTGCCGGTCATGACAATAGTGGCTTGATGACGTTGAGCGGTGGCTTGGACTTCTGTGACATCAGATAAATCGTAGTGATGGTGATCGGGGAAGCGCAAACTTTCCATCACACGCCAGCCATAAGATGCTGCCGCACGTTCAAATCCCAGCGGATTACCGATGCCACTGACCAAGATCACCGATTTGTTGTGTAATGTGCTAATGGGAATTACGGCATCACCGCCCAATACGGTTCCTAGATCCATATTTTCATCCACGACGTGGATAATTGGTTTATTAAACATGAATAACTGTTGTTTTATTTTTGTGTGATCGGCGTCGCTGATTAAGTGCGAACGTGTGATGGCCAATACATGCGCACGATTCAGTGCATGGCGAGATTCGCGTAAATATCCCAGAGGCAAGGTGGCACCGGCATCAAGGTCTGGTGAACCCCAGGGACGAGTGGCATCAATCATTACTATATCGAGGTCACGATGAAGACGACGATGCTGAAATGCATCGTCAAGAATAAGGCAGTCTGCGCCTTTGTTTATCGCAAGCTGTCCACCAACGACGCGATTTGGGTTACAGTAAACAGGACATTCACTAACGGTTTTGGCTTCATCATTTGGTTTGCCATTTCCACCATAACCACGTGAAACAATGGCGGGGTTCAGTTTATTCGCCTTAGCCCAAGTGGCTAAATACCGTGTCAGCGGAGTTTTTCCGGTTCCGCCAGCGGTAAGGTTGCCCACTGACCACACGGGGACAGGCAATCTTTCAATTCGTCGCCAGCCATGATCAAAGGCAGCGTTGCGGAGCGTTACCAAAGGACGCAAAGCCAGCCAAGCTGGAGTCAGTAACCAACGAAAAGGGGTCCCTGGAAGCTCTTCACGCCAGCGGCCTCTCATCGAACGCACGAGCATGGAAATTATAACTTGATGGTTTCGAGATTGGCAGGCACGCCAGTACGACGCAAGAAAACTTGACGTGCCTTTGGATCAAGTGCCATAAAGACTAATGAAATGGGCACACGTTCGGAATCCGCTTCAACGCGATTTGTTTTAGGTGTGGATTGATCGAAGCCAAACCAATTTGCAATAA
>CANETI010000357.1 GCA_947440715.1 Planctomycetota bacterium
GATTTTTCTGGTAGAAACGTAAGTTTCATCATCACAGGCGATGAAAATATGCGCACCGGCTTTGAACTGGTCGATAAAGGTGATATGACCATCAATGGCACGGAATTAATAAATCCAGAGCCCTTAGCGCCGGATAAACGCATCACGGTCACCATTCAAGTGCGCCGCAGTGGAATGACCGCTTTGGTAAACACCAAAGAAGTTGCTCATTTATCAACCAGTGGACAAGGGCTTACCATTGATCCGAAATGGGAAATGCCCACAGGTCATGTGCTAGGAATTGGGATGACAACCACGCAAATTGCACTTTTCCGCTGGAAACTTATCGAGGTATCTGGCTCGGGATCACCAATAAAAAAACTTGATTCAAATCCTGCCGCCACCAAGCCAAGCTCAGACAAGGCTAACAATTCCGTCGTGCCCACCACGACCAAAAGTGGCGCGACAAAGTAACATCGGCGATGTCATTTTTTGCTCGCCCGCACGGTCAACGCAGCAAACTCGGACGTAATTGACCTTACCTAGACCTGCAAACAAATAGCCTGCAACGCAAGATCCCTTTCAATGTACGGCGTACAGACAAAGGGCATAAACATGACACGACTAGGCTTTTTATGGTTATGGATGACGCTTGCCATTTTGCTGCCGATGCGAATTTCTGCGGGCGATATTCCATTAGATTTATTAACCACAAAAACACATCATCTCACCCTCAACAAAACTGAGACGACCTGGGAAATAAAGACCGCCGGTGATGATCCATTTGTCAGCACCAAGGCATTGGCAACACCGATTAATATCCAAGCGACTCCCATCGTAACCTTTGATTATATCAGCGTTGATGGCTGCGATAATTTGGAAGTGTTTGCCGCCCCTCCGTGGGGCCAAGGCCACACCATTGATATCGCCATGCCAGCACGAGAAGGTTGGTCACCAATCTCCATTGATTTGCGTAGCAATGCGCTGATCCGCGAGAATAAAAATATTACCCAACTGCGCTTCGATTTTGGTTCTCGTCCCGACATCGCGGTGCAATTACGCAATTTGCGTTTACGCGCAGCCAACGCGGCAGAACAGCGTTCACTAGATGACATCGCACGCGCCCAACAAACAGAACGTGATCACGACCAGCGCCTGCGTTCGTATCTGGCGGCGACATTTCCTGGGAGCATCACGCGTATCGATGCCACCAACGACGCTTTGCACATCGTTGGCCAAGCGCCAGCAACATCCAACCTCTATCTCGCTGAATGGCCTATTTGGCAAACGCATGATGCCACTATGCATTTTGCCCAGGTATGGCCGTTGTCTGGAACCCAGATTAATATCACCATACCACGACGTACCGACGATGGTTATGATCGATTATTTTCTCGTTTTGTGCTGATCACTCGCAACGGTGATCACGATCAATTCCAATCGCATGCACACTGGGCTGATGTGATTCCTGCGGCTACCACGTTACCCAAGATGACACCGAAAAGCAAAAAAGGCATCGGCGGATTTTCGTTAGGACGTAAAAAAGACAGTGATTTAGATGACTTAGGGATTGGCTGCCTGACCTATAATTTCAGCCTCGCTCAATGGATTCAACCGCAACCAACGCCAGATTGCGACCAGATCTCAAGTGGCGGAAAAACCTGGTATATACGACGATCGGTAGCAGAAAATTGCGATGCGACCATGTTGGCCGCAGCCCAACGTGGCATTGTGATGCTCGGCATCATCTTAGTGCCTCCAGCGACGCATTGGTCAGCCAAAGATTTAGGTGCCTTGTTGCAGCATCCCGATTTTGAAGCGGGTGGCATTTACACCATGCCGAACCTCACCACACGTACGTCGACGATGGCCTATATCGCACTGCTCGATTATATTGCTAAACGTTACAGTCGTGCTGACGGAAAATATGGACGAGTTCATCATTGGATAATGCACAACGAAGTCGACATGGGTTATGTCTGGACCAATTGCGGAAAAAAATCGCCCTGTGCTTTAATGGATGCCTATCAAAAATCTATGCGCATTGGACAGTTGTTGTTGCGTCAACAAGATCCCAATGCATCAGCCTTTATTTCACTCACCCATCATTGGACCAGCACTGCTGATCCGCAGCGATGCCATCCCTCAGCGACATTACTGCAGCACTTGTTGGACTACTCACACGCCGAGGGCAATTACGCCTGGGGTATTGCCTACCACCCATATCCGTCGTCATTACGTGAACCTAAAACCTGGCTTGATAAAGATGCTACTTTTTCTTTCGCCACAAAAAAAATAACCTTTCATAATATTGAAGTCCTAGACGCCTGGGTTCGCCAACCGCACGTCTTGTTCAATGGACAGGTACGCTTGGTGCATCTCAGTGAGCAAGGTCCAAATTCACCAGACTACAGCGACACCTCGCTCCAAGAGCAGGCGGCTTCCATGGCCTACCTGTGGCAGAAAATTAAACGACTCGACAGCATCCAAGGTTTTGAATTCCATAATTGGATCGACAACCGCCACGAAGGCGGCCTGCGCATTGGCCTAAGGCGCTTCCCCGACGATGAAAAAGACCCGGCTGGAGCTAAACCCGTCTGGCATCTCTATAAGGCTCTCGATACGCCAGATGAACTGCGGGCGAGCGCCTTTGCCCTGCCGATCATCGGCATCACCGATTGGAGTCAGGCCATCCAAACCGGTGAGATTCGCTAGGGATTTACTACAGCGCGAAATGCGATTTTTTTAATGATTTCAAAGCGAAAGAGACGTTAGCCGTTGTTTGTTTTGGATCGAACCAGAAAAAATAACTAGATAAAAGTCTTAAGTCATTATTTGACAATAATTTACATGTTTCTCGACGCGCTCCTAAAGTACCGCTGTCACGCTTCACGCACAAAGTACGCCACCACCAGCGCTTGACGGTCCGTTTTGCGCCCCAACCTAGCGGCCCCATCGGAGGTGGCATGGCCAAGCAGAAGGTTCAATACGACGAAAGCACGATTAAAAGCCTCGATGCCTTGGCGCATATTCGTCTGCGTACGGGCATGTACATTGGGCGAATCGGTGATGGCGCGAATCCCAGTGACGGCATTTATGTCCTGTTAAAAGAAATCGTCGATAACTCGGTCGATGAATTTATTATGGGCGTTGGTAAAAAAGTAGAAATCACGCGCGAAGAAAACATTGTCACCGTGCGTGATTATGGTCGAGGCATTCCGCTGGGAAAAGTTATTGATTGTGTCAGCCAAATAAATACTGGCGGCAAATATAATGACGATGTGTTCCAGTTTTCTGTAGGTCTTAATGGTGTCGGCACCAAAGCGGTA
>CANETI010000358.1 GCA_947440715.1 Planctomycetota bacterium
GGGCGGTATTTTATTCACAATCGCATTAGTTCTTTTTCTCATCGGTTGGACGGTACTTGGCGGCAACCGCATTAGCACCAGCGGACTTACCCAACCAAATACCACCACCCCAGCGCAACAAACTCCAACTCCAACGCAACAAACTCAAACACCTGATACCAGTGATCGTCCACACACCGCCGCTCTGTCTACGATAGAAGATCGATTACGCAGTGGTGGTGAGCAATTGGATCTCAATGCCTTACGCGCCCAAGTTGAAGAACTGGGCACTCAAACACTGTCACAAGATAATCGCACGCGAGCGAAACAATTATTAGTGCGTATCGGTGATTTATTACAGCAACGCCATATCAAAGCCGTCGAGCAAGACTTTTCGGCTTTACGCACCGAAGTGCAAAAGTTAGTCAGTGAATTTAATTTCGAACTCGCCATACAGCGGCTGCAAGCCTTCCCAGGAAAAGATGAGCCAACCGTCACGACAAAATTACAAACGCTCAACGATGAAGTAACACGAGCTAAAACGACCTATCTCAATAATTTACGACTGAAGATACAAAGCGCCACCAATCAAAAGAACCTCGCTAAACTTAGAGAGCTACGTGATCAATTACCTGCGCCCTTACTTGGCACCGACGCTGAAACCGATATCGCCAACGCCATCAAGGTATTAGACGATGAACAACAAGCTGCCCAACAAGCAATCATTAATAAAGCGGCATTCGAGTTAGCTCATTGGAACTTTGCTGGCCTAGAGCAATTACACGGTAATTCTCGTCCCGCCATGGGAACCACCGAAAAAGGCAAACAATTTGATACCTATTACCAAGCTGCGCAGCAATTAACGGCCATGACCAAGGCGCTGAGCATTCAACTAAAAGCCGCGACGAAGCATCCACGCTACCGTGGCGTACTGAAAGGTTGGTCTGACCCAGACATTTTGAGTGCTGATATGGTCGGCCTACAATTAGAAGTTGAAAATGGTGGCACGGTTGCGATTAAATGGACGGAAATTCCAAATGATGCATTAACTACCGTGGTTAAAATAGTCCTGCCGAAAGATGCTCAAATTTATCAGCCGGCAATCGATGTTTTAGCCAGCGCGCAAACGGCGGAAACGCCCAAGTGATCGCCGCCACATCGCGATACTTGGTCCAAAATTAATCATGGTCGAATCCGGCGATCCAAAATATAAAGGCCTGCGCTCGCATGGTCAGCGCCAAGGCATGGGTCGTTTGCGACGCGCGAACAGCCAAGATACCGCACGCATCGGCGGTTGGGAAAAACACAGTGACGACGATACTTTTTTAGAAAAACACGGAAAAAATAGCCGACGCAGTCACGGTGGCGAAGCCTTACTTGCTAAATTTAATCGTCTCGCTGGTGATAGTATAACCACGCACACGATGGGCATGTCAGGCCACGTTTGTGGATTCGCCGGAATGACGGTATTGGTGCGTGACAGTGAGGGAATTGAACGTTTTTGCATCGTGCGACAAAATTTAAAGAAACGCATCGCCGGAGTTAAAAATCCGCTGAGCATCGGCGACAACGTCCGCTTCACCATGAATAACGATGAAGGTGTTATTGAAGCCGTTTGTCCGCGTACGAATCAACTTGCCCGTACCGACAGCCACAACCGGGCTTTATTACATATATTTGCTGCCAATATTGATTGCTTGGTCATCGTCGCCGCCATGGCCGAGCCGGAATTAAAATATGGACTCATTGATCGGTATTTATTAATCGCCGCGTATAATGCCATTAATGCCACGGTCATTTTAACCAAATCTGATTTAGCCGATACCGCGACGCCACGCGCACTTTACTCTTCTTTGCAGGTGCCAACATTTTCCGCCAGCATTAAAACTGGTGATGGCATTAAAGCCGTGGGCACTCACCTCGCAGGGAAAGTCTGTGTTTTCGCCGGGCAAAGTGGCGTAGGTAAATCGAGTCTTATTAATGCTCTTTATCCCGACCTCGCCGCACGGGTTGGCAGCGTCGCACAAGCTGGCCACGGTCGACACACCACCACCAGTTCACGCAGTTATTCCGTCGCCAATGGCGGACAATTAATGGACACCCCAGGTATTCGCGAATGCGGCATAACCGGCATGCAGCCACTTGATGTTGCCTTGCTCTATGCCGATATCGCCGCGCAGCATCCGCTCTGTCGCTTTGACGATTGTTCCCATTTACATGAGCCTGACTGCGCCGTGCAAGCGGCCGTCGCCAACGGCAGCATCGCTGCGAGTCGTTATGAAAGTTACCGCTCTATTTTGAATGAAGATTTAGCGACGCCCTAGTTTACCCGATAAGGCACTTGTCCCAATTATTTCAAATCCATCCACTTGGTTAATGCCGCGCGTCCAGTTGCGCCTACTTGACGTTTAATTTCTTTACCTGCTTTTATTTGCACTAACAACGGAATGCTTTCTGCCTGATATTTATCCGCTAATGTTGACAAGTTATCAATGTCGACCGTCAGCACCATGATCAATTCGGGATGCTCAGCTGCAACGGCGGCCAGTTCTGGAGCCAATATTTTACAAGGACCACACCACTCCGCGTGAAAATCGACAACGATTAAGCGATCAGCATAGGTTTTCAAAGCTTGAGCAAAATCCTCCGCTGAATTCACCTTAATCACGTTAGCCAATTTCGCTTCAGCTGGAATCACCGTCACTTGCGGCTTAGTCACTGGCACGCTAGTCGCATTGGTGCCACATCCGTAAAGACCAGCGACGACCAAGACACAGCCTGCTAATAAAGTAGTTGCTCGTTTCATGTGCGCCTCGCTGGGTCGACTTGTAGCAAACCACCTCATGCATGTCAGCACCTTTCCATGGACGATCTACACGACTCCCCGTTGCGTCATGATCAACCAGGCCAACGATGCTTATCATCATCCGCTAATACCTGTAGGTAACTTATGTCGACTTTATTAAGTGAATCCGATGTCACGCAATTGCAGACACGTGCCGCTGCTATTTTAAAAGGCTTAGACCGAATATTACTGGGGCAAACGACTCTCACCCGCTTAGTCCTGACTGGCATGCTGGCTGGCGGACATGTGCTATTGGAAGGTCTCCCTGGACTGGGCAAAACGGAATTAGTAAAAGCCCTCGCCATTCTCACCGGACTCGATTATAAACGTGTCCAATTTACTCCAGACTTACTGCCGGGCGACATTACCGGAACCGTGATGTTGCAAGAAGCCGCCGGTGGTGGTCGACAAATGATTTTTCGCCAAGGTCCGGTATTCGCTCAAATTGTCCTGGCAGACGAAATTA
>CANETI010000359.1 GCA_947440715.1 Planctomycetota bacterium
GACGCTGACCTTGCGCGCCATGTTGTCACGCAATGACGGCATTGAACGCGTGGAATTTTTGCAGGGCGACATGGTTATTGGTACTGCCACGACAATACCGTGGTCATGCCAATGGGTGACTCAGGTAGGACAGCACGTGTTGATGGCGCGTGCGGTCAGTGCCAAAGGCGTGTCCACCATGTCTCAGCCAGAAACGGTGATGGTGAAACCTGCATTTGGAAGCGGATCAATAACCAGAGAATGGTGGACTGGCATTCATGGGGATATCATTGCACATGCTGCTAGCCTTGCCGATTGGCCAGCCTCACCGCATGGGCGTGATAGTCTAACTTCGTTCAGTGCTCCAAGGGAATGGGGCGATTATTATATTCAACATATTCGTGGATATGTGGTGCCTCCCATAGATGGTAATTACATTTTTTGGATAGACTCAGACGACGAAGGAGAATTATGGTTGTCTGCTAATGATTCGCCGCTGTTGGTGCAAAGAATTGCGCATGATCCATGGACAGCAAGTCCAGTAAGAGAAATTACGGAAAATGGAGTAATTCGTTCGGTTAAACAATCTGCTGCAATTGCTCTTAAAGCAGAACAGCGCTATTATATTGAAGTTCGCCAGAAAGAAGGTGCAGGCGAGGATTTTGTTATGGTTGGCTGGCAATTACCTAATGGCGAAATGGAGCGCCCAATTCCTGGTTCTCACTTATCACCGATAAGGGGGGACGAACCACCAGCTGCAATTCCACGTCCCATTTTGGCAGCTCCAGTTCCTGCACCGGTGGCGGTCGTAAACGTTGGCCCAGTCGGTGAGGTCGTCTTATTGTGGAATGGTGAAGAAGCCGCTGGAGGCGCTTCGTTTAAAGGTGCGGGAAGTGAACGGTTAGATGTCATTGCTGAAGCGGGGCGCATCGGCAAAGGCATTCGTTTTACGGCGAGGGGTCAACAACAGGCACACTATGGCTGGAATTGGCATTCATGGACGCCCGCAGATGCCGGAACGAATATCAGTGGATGTGCCGCCTTTGTTTTTTCTGTTCGTATGACTGGTGAGGCGCGTCCGACGCGTATGTCGGCTCACCTCGTTTGTTCGCCTGGTGATAAACAAGGATTTTCGCAGAAGGTGGAACTACTTCCGTTAGTGCCAAATCTGATGAATGGTGAATGGCATCGCGTTGAAATTCCAATCGCTTTATTGGTGCCAGCAGGACATGAATTTAATCTGACAAAAACATGGGGTGCGACGTTTGAATTATCTCGTGACGGTAGCGATCTGCAGGTCATCGCGGATTTTGATGACTTGGTGGCGGTGAAAACGCTATCCAGCCCGAGTGTCATAACGGTTCCTGCCGTCCCTGCCGTGCCTGCGGTTCAAACTTGGCGCGTGGTTCAGGCGATTAATTTAGGTGGCGAAGCGATCGAGTTCGCTGGTCAAAAATGGACGAGCCAACGTCAGGCGGAAATAGATGGCGCCACGCCCATAAATTCAGTGCGCCCTGGACCATTTCTGGATGAGTTGACGTGGATAAAAGGTTTATCTGAACATAAAGAGATTCAGCGTAATCAATCCGTTAATAAAAAGCCGCTTTCCATTAATGGTCGTCGTTATACCCGTGGTCTTGGCATCCATGCTCGCAGTGAAATTGAATATGTATTAAACGGACAATATCTTGGATTGTCCGCTGACGTCGGTGTCGATGATGAAATTCCTGATACCAACACGGACATTAAGTTACTTTTTGAAGTCTATGCCGATGATAAAAAAATATGGGATAGTGGAGAGTTGGGCGCGGCGAGTCCGGCAAAACGCGTCGAAGTCTCGCTCGTTGGTTGTAAACACATGCGCTTAGTGGTTGAGGACAAAGGTAGTGGGACAGAGGATTATGGTAATTGGGCCGATGCTCGGTTTATCGTCAAAGGAGGTAATGACGGAAATGTAATAGTGCAAAATGGACGTAAGACGACGAAAAGCCTAGTTCCCAAAGTTCCAGTGGAAGCAGGTCTGCGGTCGCTGTTATCAACCGTCTTGGTCGGTAGCAAAGAAGGTCTATCTTTTTCATGCAAAGCGGAAAATGGTCCAGCGCGCGTCAGTCTGTGGATTGGTGAAAACGGAATTAGCAATAGTCGTTCTTATGCGCTCGATATTGAAGGACAAATATTAGAAAGCGTTGGAGAAATGCCGATGAACGAATGGCGGAAAATCGGTCCAATCGACGTGGTCGTGAATGGTGGTTACATCGATATCGTTGCCCGGCCAACAAAAGGCATCCCTCAAGTTATGGGCATATTAATCGAAGCTCCGGTCAAAAATTCGGCGCCCTGACGAATTGAGTGGCTAGCCGTTGCTGAAAAAATTAGCGTCAACCGTTCACCACATCCGTGCAATGGGCATGCGGCGACCACTGCCAAAGGCTTTGCGAGTTACTCGTAAAACCGGTGCGCTTTGACGGCGTTTAAATTCCGATACCTCAACTAAATGGACGATGCGGCGAACGATCGTTTCATCTTCACCGCTGGCGATAATGGTTTCGGGACTAACGAGGTCTTCGAGGTAGCGTTTTAAAATGCGATCAAGGACGTCGTAGGGTGGTAAACTGTCTTGGTCCGTTTGATTTTCGCGCAGTTCAGCAGATGGCAATTTAGTGATGCTGGCCTCAGGAATGACTTCGTTAAGGCGGTTACGCCAGCGTGCTAATTCCCACACCGTGGTTTTATAGACGTCGCCGATGGGCGCGAGTCCTCCATTCATGTCGCCGTAAATCGTGCAATAACCCACTGCTATTTCGCTTTTATTGCCAGTGGTCAGCGCCATTGCTCCATGTTTATTCGCTACCGCCATCACCATGGTGCCGCGTAGGCGAGATTGTAAATTTTCTTCGGCGACGGTGGATAAACCGCCAACGAAAGCTGGAGACAGCTCATCTAAAAGATGACTATTAGATTGTTTGATCGACAGAGTGTGGTGACTAATACCGAGATTTTTCGCCAGGGCTAAGGCGTCGCTAATGCTACCGCTGCTTGAGTAAGGTCCCGGCATTAATAAGCCGATGACTTTATCTGCGCCTAAGGCATCAACCGCCATGGTTGCCACTAACGCAGAATCTATGCCGCCAGATAATCCTAGTACGACTTTACGTTGCTTGGTTTTGTGGCAGTAATCTCGGATGCCTTGAACCAGTCCTTCGTACAAATCACCCAGCGGATCAGCTGGCTTGGGACGTGGGACTGGTTTTGATAAATCGCCGATTAATACCGCTTCTTTCC
>CANETI010000360.1 GCA_947440715.1 Planctomycetota bacterium
ATCCGTAGTGAACCCCGCCCACGTGAACCTCGATCACGTTTACCAGCTGCAACAACCACACCGCAACGTGATCCCCCACATAATTTGGAGCTGGAACGAGCGATTTTAGGCGTGTTGTTGGATGGCCGCCACGCGACCGCGATTCATAAAGTGCGTGGGGTCATTGAACACCCCATGGCTTTTTTCCACCGCAATCACCGCATCGTCTACTTGGCTTGCCTTGAATTAGATGACGAAGGTCACCGAGTTGATGCCCAGGCCGTCGCGGAATTACTCTCGCGCTATGATTTTAAAGCGCTCCTTGAACGCCTGCGTCACCAACAATTATTGCTCGACAGTGATCAATTAGATTCGCTTGGCCGCGCACGTCTACGCGCGCTTTATCAACGCAACGCCGCCGATGAAGCTGCCGGATTCGAAGATAGCGCGCTCGCCGCGATTGGTGGCTTCAACGGCGTCAATGAATTAGTCGGCGCTGTCGCGCCAGCTGCGGGCATTGAGCGCAACGTCAGTTTGTTATGGGATTATTATCTTAAGCGGCGATTAATTGGCCGCCTTCAAACGTTATGCGATAAAGCGTACCGCACCCCTGAATCCTTTACTCAATTAATTGATGAAGGCAGTCAGGCCGTTCTTGATTTGGGACGTTTTAATAAATCCGCAACCGTGCATGGCATTGCCACGGTCGTCGATGAAACGTTGGATGATATTCAGGCGCACATCAACAATCCGGAAATTGGGGTAAAGACGGGTATTCATGAGCTAGATGAAAAACTTATGTCGTTGCGCCCAGGTGGCTTGTATATTTTAGCAGCACGTCCCGGCGTCGGAAAAACCTCTTTAGCCTTGAAAATTGTGGCAAATATCGTCGGCCATAATGAAGAGAAAAACGGCGCATTATTCTTTAGTTTAGAAGTAGACCGCAAAGATTTGGTGAAAAAATTACTCTCTGCCGAAGCGCACGTCGAATTTAAATCATTGGAAGATGGTACACTTGATAGTGCTGCCATGGAACGCCTCGCTGAAACAGCCAAAAGTTTTAAGACTTGGCCATTAGATTTAATGGATGTCAGCGACTTGACCGTTCAAGCATTACGCTCCATTGTGAAACGCCGCATGCTGGAAACCCAAGGTCAATTAAAAGTGGTGGTACTCGATTATTTGCAATTGCTTAACAGCGCGCGTCCCGACAGCAACGAATATGAAAAAGTTAGTGAAATTAGCCGCGTGCTCAAAGTATTAGCGCGTGAATTACGCATCCCGGTAGTCGCACTGTCACAAATGTCGCGTGAAAGCGAAAAAGGTGTCGGCTCGGCTCCGCGCGAACCACGCCTATCAGACTTACGTGGATCGGGCTCCATCGAACAAGACGCAGACGCGGTGCTCTTTATTCATCGCACCGATCAAGCCGATGGTGGCCAAAGCAGTGGTGGCGAAGGTGAAGAATGCCGCACCATCAAAGTGATTGTGGCCAAAAATCGTTTCGGCCCCACCGGTGCCGCTAACATGTTGTTCTTCCCAGCTAAAATGCGTTTTGAGATGGCGGCTCAGGCGACCAATGACAGCGATTCGGAAGTTTCCTACCACACCGAAAAACGCGCCCGCCGCGATTCGGCCCCGCAAGCGGAAGAAGATTTATTCGGCTAACGACCGTCCCGCGAACGCGAGTGCATGGCCTTAACTGGCAAGCTTGATAGCTTCCCCGCAACAATGCAGCGACGATCGCGTTTTTGGTGGCGTAGCACGCTTCCCTTCGCCTTTTTGACGGTGGTGGTGGTTTCGGCATGGTCCTGGTGGGTCCAGCCGGAAACCTCACAGCTCGGCTTTGCCCGAGTTCCTGGAGGCGCGCAATCCAGCCTAGTCCTGACCAACGAACAGGCAGAGGCTCCGCTCAATGCCCCGTGTGCCGGTTGGCGAATGCATCTGCGTTTGGATTCCGGATTAAAAGCCCCAGGCCCATCTTGGGTCATGTTTGAAGGCCGACGTCTAGGCCAAGGCTACGAATTACATTGGCAACCATCACGTTTGTGTTTGACCTTAATGCGATCAGCCGCGCCTTTAGTTCTTGGCGCAGTGACCCTTGATCAATTACCAAATCATATCGTTCTCGTGCGACAAGGATTTCATTTACAAATTTTAGTTGATGAACGAATCGTGCTTAACGTCGTCGATCCACAAACCACACCTGCCACCACCGCCTGGGGCTTTCAAGCTGCTGGCCCGATGGAAGGCAGCACCATTAGTTTATTCGACGAACAACGTGCTCTTTCGGCAACCACCATCGCGGCTTTATCTGGCGACCAAAATATAGTGAGAACCATAGTAAATACCTCAACCGCCAACGACCATGTGTGGTTTGTTATGCGCCAGGCATTAAATTTAGATGCAGAGAAAAATCTCACCGAGAAAAACACCGCCTTACAACAAGCCAATATTGCCCTTGGCGCGTTCAGTCCCAATTCGTCTGAACAAAATGAATTACAACATTGGCTCGCTTGGGCACAGATGCATGCGGCAATAGCGCGACAGGATGGTGAAAGTCTCTCCGTCGCAACTGCAGCGATGGCAAAATTCGCTCTCCTTGCGCAATCAAGTACGACACATGAAACGGCCGGTTTAGCCATGGAATTATTAGATGCCTTGGTGCGCCGCTGTGCGAAACCCATTCCACGCGCACCCAGCGAAGTGTTGGCCTGGCGCGCGGCCTGGTTTTCAATGATTGAGTCGTGCGCTACCATTGCGCTTGAACATCCCTCTCCGGTATTATCCCCTGAATGGCGATGGCAGTTACGTTTATTAATTCATGCCTCGTTATGCTTGCGCGGCCTTCCTGGGAAACCAACACCAGCTGAAGCGCCAGAATGGGTCACCAGTCGCTGGCGTGCCTTTGCTGGTGGAAATCCAGGCGTCACCACATTTCCCACCCTCATGTCATTAACCGCCGATGAACGAAATCCCATTCGTTCATCGCTTGAACGCTTTATGCAATTAGCCGCGTTTGAGCCCGGTGGCATGTCGGCGGTCATCATGCGTGCCTCCATCGTTGCCGCATTAACCGCACCACCACCTGCCAATGCGATGCGCGAAGTAATTGATGAACAAATAAAAATTAATCGCGCACGCGCGCTCGACGTCCTTAACGCCATTGAAGCACCAGCGCGTGAACTCACCCTTACTCGGGCCCTGCTTGCTTTGCAGGGAATTGGCGACGTGCAATTAGCACTCAACGCTTTGGATCCAGATGCCCAACACCGCATG
>CANETI010000361.1 GCA_947440715.1 Planctomycetota bacterium
ACCCAATAATGGCAGTGCTCAATGATCAGTCGCTCAATCAACAATTATGGCCAGTCTTACCACCGCTCCAATGGATGGCGCGTGGCGTTATGGCGAAAGCTGGAGCTGAAGTTTTACTGACCTCACAAGACGAACATCAAACACCCGTGGTATCGACCCTGCGTTTTGGCGCAGGGCGCGTCTTGTGGGTGGGCTCAAATGAATCATGGCGTTGGCGTGATCGATTGGGTGATCGCGTGCATCAATCGTTTTGGCTGCAAGCCGTGAGGTGGGGATTAGGCATGCGTTTGCGTGGTAAAGATGCCCGTTTGCAAGCTGCCATTGATCGCACTTTAATGGCGCCGCGTGACAGCGCTGAATTACGAGCACGTATTCGCAACATTGATGGCGCCGCCGTACAGGCGCCAGTACATGCCCAGTTGGTACGTTTAGATGAGCTAGGACAACCAATAATTGGTAGCGAACGAAAAATGGAATTATCGCCAGTCAGTGATGCTGATGCGCTTTATCATACGCGATTAAATAATTTAGCCGAGGGACATTGGCGCGTGGTGGTAACGTGCGATGACCCAACTTTTGTCGGACTCAGCGAAACGCGAGATATTATGGTGCGTGATCGTCAGTCGCAGGAAGGAATCGAACTGGGAGCTGATCTCCCAGGACTACAAAGCCTAGCGACGGCGGGCGGCTTTCGCGCTGATACGTTAGATCAGGCGGAAACGTTAGTTCGCGAACTAACCACACGATTATCTCCTCGGGCAACACCGCATCGTACAACCAATAGTTTATGGGATAGTTATTGGGCGTTGCTGTTGGTGGTGAGCTTACTCAGCGTCGAATGGATGTGGCGCAAACGTGTTGGTTTACCATGAAAAGTATGATTTTCGGCCCTGTGCAAAGCGCTCAAGTGGGTGCAAACAGTGAAGTCACTTTTATTGCGTTCACCGTCACATCACCATGGTCCACCCGTTAGCACTTTATGGCAGACACCAGCTTACCACCGATTCTGTCGCGAACGTTAGCAAGCTTTGCCAGCGGCGAACGCCGGATGTTAGTGCTACGCGGTGTCGGTGAAGCCGTGTTGGTACAAATTATTGGCGTTAGCACAGTTGCTGCTCTTGATGCGTTGCTGCATCCTTCCGCTGGTTGGCAGTGGGTATTAAGTGGCGCCGTTTATGGCGCTACTGGGGTGGTATTAATTGCTCGGGTGTTATTGCCACTCATTCGTCAGCGTACCCAGGCGCAAGTGGCCTTGGCATTAGAAAAACGTGCAGGAAAAGATTTGGATGAACAATTAAGTTCCGCTGTTGAATTAGCCTCACGTCCTGATCCAGGTGTTAGTGCGTGGATGATTGAGCGGACGATTGCTCTGGCAGCACAACGTGCAGCTCAGGTCGATGTTCCAACATTAATTGATTCAATTCCAGCCCGTCGTATGTGGCGCCGCGCTGCCGTGGTGGTTGGAATGTTAGCCGCGGCTTGTGTTATTCCTGGAGTACCTGGGTATGTCGCGCGCGCTTTTGTGCCGACTATGATTCGTCCGGCCGTGGTGTCGATATCGGTTTTGCCTGGAGATCAAAAATTAGCGGTCGGCGCGGCATTTGATGTGCAAGTCACCGCCACACCCGATCCCGGAAGTGCGCGATTATTATTATCCTGGGATGATGGCGTCGAAGAAGTTATCGACTTTCCGCTGGCAAAGGACGTTGCAAATAGCGCGGATTTAACTGGTCGCTACGACGTTCGCTTACCTGCCATTACCAGCGATTTTTCTTATCGTGTCGTTGCCGGAGACGGAGAAAGTCGTGCGTATCGTGTTACCGTTGCGAAGCCGCCGGTATTAGGCGATGTGACGCTGCATATTACGCCTCCGCTTTATAGCGGTTTGCCTGCGCGTACGGTGACAGGTGGTGATGCTGATCTATTAGCTGGTTCGAGTGTGTCCCTAGTCGCGCAATTAACCGGTGAAGCCGCCGTGAGTGGTGCGGTGGTATTTGATGGCGGCGAACAAGCCGCCAACGTGCAGAATAAAAGCTTGTCCATTTTACTTAAACCAGCGATGACCATTGCCTATGGTGTGCGTTTAGTTGGTAGCGATGGTTTAGTAGCGGAACCGATTCAACGTTGGATTTTATCCGTTCGGCCGGATGCGCCGCCCGTGGTGGGATTATCTGCTAGTGGTTTGGAAGCTGGATTAATTGGCGCGGATGAAGCCGTATTTTGTCAGGTTAAATTAAACGATGATCTTGGTATTCGTGCCGCTGAATTAGTCGTGATGATTGATGGACGCGAACGATTAGTGCGGCCACTGAGTTTGCCAATCGCAGCGGCGGGCGAAGTGTTGGTTCCATTGCCATTAGATGTTGCGGCTATGGGATTGCGCCCAGGTGCGGAAGTTGCCGTGCACGTACGGGCGGTCGATATTGGTGGCCAACGGGCGAGCAGTGAACCATTATCATTGGTCGTCGCTTCGACGGCAGATGCACGTGGCGCAGCCCAAGCCACACGTTTGCGCCAGGCATTAGCTGATATTGATGCCGAACAGGAAGCGTTACGCTCAATGGTGCGTCAATGGACCGGTCTGTTACGAGCCGTTGATCCAGCCACTCGTCCTGGGGAATTAGCTTTATTAGCAAATCGCATTCAAGTGTGGCAGCAATCAATGATGGAAATTGGCGCGACATTAACCACGGAAGCTGGCGATGGTGCTGTTCCGACCGCACCATTGTTGATGGCCTTAGCACAAGAAATTCAGGGTTGGAGTCGTGGCGCGGGATCAATGTTTCGCAGTGCCAATAATGATGTGCAATTATCAGCTAAACCAAATAGATCGTTACAAATTGGCCGTGATTTGAGCGAAGCGGGATTAATGGATTTGCAGCGCATGCGTCAAGATTTGGCATTAATTATCGCACGTTTAGAAGCCGCTGCGGTAACGGCTCGCGCTGATGCGGCACATGCTCGATACCAACGAGCCATGCCCATTGCGCGCGGTGATCGCGGATGGCGTGGCGAAGAGGGACGTTGGCACAGTGGTTTGCAAGGTGAATACTTTAAAGGCCACGACGTTAACGGAACCGTCAGCTTTAGTGAAATGGCTCTGCCAAATTGGAAAAATCGTGACGTGCCCGGCATTGGCAGAGAACAGTTTTCAGCCCGTTTTCGCGGTGAAATAAACATTCCAAAAACCGGTATTTATGTTTTCAAAGTGAGCGGCAACGATGGCGTTCG
>CANETI010000362.1 GCA_947440715.1 Planctomycetota bacterium
AGGGTTATCCCGTGCAAGACTCGGTGTGTTTTGGCGTCGCTTGTTGTGGTCAAGTGGTGGAAACTCAAGAACTGCAAGAAGCGATTTATTCGGCATTAGTTGCGGGAAATGCTCAACAATGCCAAAGTTTAGTGATGACCGCCTATTTATCCGGCATGACGGTTCCGGCCATATGCGATGGTCCCTTAACGAAAGCACTTTTTCGTATCGGTGAACTTTGGCATCATGGTGATGACGGTATTGCCATTGAACACGTGGCGTCAGGCATCGTGGTGCAAATAATTGAAAGTCTTCGGCAAAAAATTAAACGAGTGGAAAATAATGCCTTTGTTGCCATTGGTGGCGGAAGTTGTGGCCAACACAACTTACTGTCTTCATTGATGGTCGGAATAACGCTTCAGGACGCCGGTTTCCATTCAATTAGCTTGGGCTCGAATACCCCAGATGGAGCGGTTTTGGCTGCGGCAAAACTACATAAGCCATCATTAGTCTGGCGGAGCATTTCTGGGATGACTCGCCCAGAACAAGTCGCTACCGAACTATGTGAATTAGCCGAAAAGTTGGGTCCAATTCCACTCGTGGTTGGCGGCCGTGATGTGCATAAATTACACTTTGGATGTGCGAAACATATTCACGTGATCAGCAATTTATGCGAACTCGGGGCCTTTGCCCGCGCCATGACGCTGACAAAGACCCCGAAATAAATTTTCGCGATTAATATTAATCAGAGTCTGAACTTTATAAAACAGTTACCGATTTACCCAGCCAGCGCCGGAGTATTTTCCAGTCGCAGGATAGCTTCGGTGACGTAATTCGGATCGAGAATACGAGAGACAGGCAAACAACCTTCACACGGTAACGCAGTAACAAACAATTGTTTCTGCTGCCCAGGAGATTGCTTGCGTTGTCCAGGCGATGGGACGTTTTCACTGGCGATGATTGACGCTTCGGCATTTACACTTTGCCGAGCACTGATGCCACGAGTCGCAAGCGCGGCGATCACGAGTGCGGTGAAATCACCGTCAGCTTCACTAGCAGGTGCCACCAAGACATCGTTGCCAGTCGTTGGCAAACGTTGACGTAATTGGCGACTACGACTAGCCACGGCAATACGGACATCTTGGTCGTGAGTTACCGTGCGGTCATGTTGTTGTAGTTCAATCAAGCCCAGCAGGGCTGGTGCCAACACCACAGCAACTTCATCAGCAGGGCGCAGTTCAATACAGGCGCGTTGCACACATTCCAAGATATGTCCGCCGTGTAATTGATTGAGTCCGCCGATCACCAAGTCCCGTAAATTTTCAGCCATACGTCCCGGACGGCTAGGAAGCGCCTTAGTTTGAGAAAGATCGTGCTGCTTGGATGCGACACGTTTTGCCTCATCGGGCCAATGCGGGAAGCCATCAACAATCAATTTGCCAATCGGCATGCCGCCACGCACTAAAATCGCGGCTCGTTTGAGCTCTTCAATTTCATGTGACGCAAAAGCGCGATAACCATTGTGGTGGCGCTTCGGGCTTGGCCATCCATAGCGCTCTTCCCACACGCGAATAACGCTTGGTGTCAAACCAGCAGCTTCGGCGGCATCGTGAATACTGAATTGGTTGGTGAGTGGCATGATCGCCTCCTGGTTTAGCTAGGGCTGAACGATATGAACGTTTGTATAGACGGTGAACGAATTGCAACCTTACAGTCTTTTCAGTAAATGTCCTGAATTCGCGGGCTGTTCCGGATTACATGCATGAACGATTTGAACGAAATAAAGCAATCATATGCAAGTGCTTACATTGCAGGCGGTTCCACCGGGAAAGCTACCACTCTAACGAGATGCTATGCTCCTAAGGTCATGGTAGACGCAGCAGCATGAAAAATCTAACTGACCGATTTAATGGTCCACAAACGACAATGCCGCTGGTCACTGACGACCAACGGCAAGTTCTGTTTGCGCCCTCGTGCTATAAGAACGAGAAACCTATTTTAAGACGTGATATCAGTTGCCGAAATCGCGGATGAATTAATGGCCACCAGCAAAGACTTTCCCCATTTCTTTGGGATCGACGTTGCCAAAGCCACCAGCGGCATCAACCACGGAGCCTTTGAGCACCTGACCACCAACCGTACCGCAGAGGGTGCACACGTCGGCGGTGTCGCGGGTTTCGAATACTTTTAATCCTACCGCTTTTGCGCCAGCAACACCGGCATCTAATTGACTCATTAATGCCGAGCGAGTCCAGGCAATACTGACACCGATATAATGACCATTGCGGCGATCGCCAACTTCATTTTGGCCTTGTACAACGATTGGAATGAGCGCTTGCTTCGTCGCTGGATAAAGTCCGGAACCCTGAAGGCGACCGTCGTTTGGTGATAATGGAACGACCACGTACCAAGGCACGCCACGCGGACATTGGCGCGCATGCTTGGCGGCGAGATGGTAAACACCGAAGACATTAATGCTGAAAACGCGGACATAATCTTCTGGTTTAATGCCAACAAATAATTGTGCATGATTAATGGCGGCAAACGGGAAGACGTGCGTGAGCGCGAGGTTCTGGCCTTTGAGATGATCCAGTAACGCATCAAGTTGGGTGAGGTCGCCTTGGTTGACTTGCGCGGGTAAAACCGAACCGGCTCCGGCTTCGGTTGCGAGTTGCGTGGCCGTGGCGGTAATTTTTTCCAGATCACGACTGCCGGTAATAATGACCTTGGCACCACCGCTGGCAAAATTACGGGCAATGGCATAGCCGATAGAATTCGCATCGCTCGCGCCGGTGACTAACACCACTTGTCCGGCAAAGGAAACGCCATCTTTGGCACTCGCCAACAAAGCAGGAAAGCGCGGATCATCGACTAAAGCTGGGTCAATCTGCGGTTTGTAGATGCCGGGTGCATTCGTGCCGATCCAGGTGCCAAATTGTGCGCTCATGTGATAATCCTTCGACTGGTGAGTCGTGCTCGGTTCATTGCGAGGCGGGGTGATACGGCCAGTCGTAGGGGGCTGCAAGCGTTGCGCTGTGGCACGATGGCGCGAAATCTTCCTGCTGTCCGAAGATTTTGATTTCGCGCCATAGTGTCACGGGGTGTGGGGGCGAGAGCCCAATGCTATTAAGCTAACGACTTGAAAGGCAAAAATCATTTACAGGAGGACCAGAGCAACGGAGGGTGCTAATGGATTTCTTCTATTAATGCTAGCTAGGGGCGCTTTCTTACCTCTCTCATTCAC
>CANETI010000363.1 GCA_947440715.1 Planctomycetota bacterium
CAGACCGATGGACATGGCAATTACCTTACTGCTAGAAGCGGAAAAAAGAGCGGAGAACTGGCACTATCTACGACTAAACACAGCGACGCAGTGAACACGGATGACGCGCGGGCCGCCTTATTGGCCCGTCGCTGCGTCGTCCGCATCCACTGCGTCGTTGTGATAGAGATGGAGATTAGTGTCATGGATGAAGAACTGATGAAGTGGTTGATTTAGAACGGTGAGGTTGGGAAATTTGTTGTTGGGTGGCAATAAAGGCCGTCGCGCGAACACAAAATTCCTGATAAGAAATTAATTGTTCGTAAGGAGCTGGACCCACCATGGGACGGCTAGATTCGAGCAACAAACCGGGCATGCCACGATTGGGAGCCGAACGATCGTGTTCCCATAAACTCGCCAGCGGATTGAGTCCGGTTGATAAGATCATGCCGACACGTCCTTCATGGACAGGAATATTCAAGAGCTGTTGGCCCGGACGACCAACACACATGATCCCAGGAAATTCCGCTTGTTCGCATTCTTTCATCACGATGCGCGCTGCGGGTAAAGCACTCATGGGTAATTCACGAAAGGAAGCAGTGATGGCGCCAACCCCTCGTTTAGCTGCCGCAGAAACGCTGGTCAAATTAGCGCGAATAAAGACTTCATTGGGTGACAATGAGGTGGCGTCGTAGCGAATCATTTCCAAGAAATGTTCCGGCTTGCCATTAATCACATGCAATAATCCACCAAAGATGGCATGCGTTGGCACACCGCGTCGCATCAACATGCTGGCCAAAGTTAGTGAGCACATGGTGCCAAGGCCAATATGACCTTCGGGCACTTCACGTCCTAAAATATCATCACCGGGTAGCGCAAAAAGAACGCGTTGACCAACGGCTAAACCAGCTTTGAAAACTGATTCGACTTCATCTATTAGGGTGCCCAGCAACGTTTGCGGAATAACATAAGCATTAATTGACACCAAACCTTGGCGGCGATTGAGATCAAAAGTCAGTTGGCAGGCGGTTTCTTCCATGCGGTAGAGAATGCTGCCAATGCGTCGCGACACGGTGAGTTCGCGTGTGACTTCGGTCCCAGCTTCTGTCAGGCGATAACCGCGTCGGCCATGGCGCTGAATGAGTCCGGCCTCTGCCATTTCAGCCAAGTGCAAACGTAAGGTGCGTTCCGATTGCTCCAAACCTTGCGCTGAAAGACTGTCCATCATGTCGCGGCTGGTGACTAATTCTTTCCACGGCTGATCACGCAGGACGGCTAAAATAGGCTCGAAGCGGTCGCCGTGTTGTTTCAACACTTCGCGCAGCGCAGCGGGCGACACGGGAGTTGGAGGCGTACGAGCGAAATCATCCTCGTCTGCATCAAAACCAGCGTGCGGCATATTTTCCTTAAGACCGGCCATGGTGTGTCCAAAATTAGCGGCAAGTCGTTGCCGCAAGTTTTGGCCAGTCTGTGAGGTTGAATCTATTTGCAATACCTATCATTACGGCCGGATGAGAAGCTATAAAATAATACGTAAGTATATTAATTTAATAAACTTACGTATAATTTAACGGTCAATTACCATATTAGAACTAACGCTTCACACGCCCCCGGCTTTTGGCATGAGGGATCGTCGTCTGCATGCGTTTGATGCATAGTAAAGTGACGTAATTGCCGCCACGAACTAATTGATCATCTACGACGAGGAACCATCAATGACCAATGAACGGCAGCGCCCTTCCGTTACTGCCAGGCTATTTCATAAAGAATTTAGGGTGAAATGACGGCATCGGACAACTGCATTAAGCGGGAAAAATCAGTAGGAAGTACGCTCAAGAGCGACGCCGGCTAAGTGGCCGCCGAAGCCCAGACCAATCTTCCATAAGCGTCGAACGGGGGCCTGTAATCCAGCCGCCAGTTCGACGGCCGCGCTCGCGCCCAGACAATGGCCGATACTTGGTTTGCATGCTAAGCGCATGGATTTGTTCCATGGCCCCTGCAGCAGTCCTGCTGTTTCATAGGCGTCACCCAAAGCGGTGCCGGTCCCATGGGTGATAATTAAATCTGGCCCAGGCAGCATGCGCCACAGACTAGCAAAGGCTTGGCGTAAGGTTTGCGGGTCGCGAAATTCGGTTTCGTGCCCGGCATCGCCTAATCGTACGCCACCGACTAAACGCCAGGGGCCGTTATGACCCAAAGCGAAAAATGCAGCGCCTTCGGCTGGCGCAAATCCCGTTGGGGAGGCAAATGATTGAGGCTGCGTATCTCCACATAACACGCCCATCGCCTTAAATCCTGCTAATAACCATGGGGACAGGGATGTATCAACGGCACCAACGAGCGCTTTGCTGCAGTGCCCATTTTCAATGGTATCAGCGGCGTCTAACAAGGCATATAAACCAGTCGAGCAAGCGGCAGCCACAGAAATGGGGCGATACATTGGTAGTCCAAGCGCTGCGGCCAAACGCGGAGTGAGTTGCCCAGGCCAGGCGCGGATAAATGCAGCGGGATTACCGGCGAGCGCAGCATCCCAGGCCGCCAAATCACCTTTACTGGTACTGGCCCCAAATGCGAGATTTCCGGAGTTCTTTGCGATAGCCGCCCAAACGCGTTCGCTTGCGATGCGTGCGAGATCGAGGTGACGATCTCCACTTGCCGGAGTGTTTACGCGCCCATGCCAACCGATGGCTGGGTTATGCTGCAACGTGCAGCGTCCAATTGTGCATGCTGACCATGTTGCCGCTGCATCACCGGCAGCCGAAAGGCAGTCCCAGGCGACAACGTGAACTTGTTCGTAGCTTCTCGATCCGGTTACCAGCACACGCGACAGTGTCTGCGGGTAGTCGACTCTCACAAGCGAGAGGGGCGAGGAGCCTACAGTGGGCTTCACGCTCGGGGTAAAAAACGATGCGGTGCGCTTGCGCCAAATCATGGACATGGCAGTGTCGCGACACCGTCTGCCAGTACGTTTGAAGGATAATCGATCATGTCAGAGCCAGCAAAAAGCCAGGTATTAATGGAGCTGACCAAAGAATCTTTGGAAAGCGGTTTGCGCGGGGTGCCAGTTGGTTTTTGCACCACTAGTTCGGTATTAGCTGACAAAGGTTTATTTTATGTCGGCGAAGCGGTGGAAGCCATTAGCGACCGCGATCCCGAAGATGTCATTTATCTGTTATTTAATAAACGTTGGCCAAATGCGCAAGAAAAA
>CANETI010000364.1 GCA_947440715.1 Planctomycetota bacterium
AAAAACTCACTGGCACACCATTCTGTTCACCCATGCCTGCATCAATAACCGATAAATCTAAACCCCGCGTCAGACCTTTTAAAATCGTCTTCATGTCGGTCATCACGAGCGCAATTTTGCTCATATTATTACGCACCATCGCGTGCGGCAGACCACACGAGACGGACGCCTGCCGCACATAATCCTCAGCCGACTGCGGCTGATTATCCAAACCAACCGGCACGGTGCCGTGCTGAAATAATTCGCCGGCTTTCTTACAAATGTCCAATAAACGCGGCATAGGAATAGCATCAAGCTCCGTCGTCGCTTTCTTTATTTGTAATAAATCACGACGAATGAGTCCCGCATTAACCTGCGAAATCTCAGCGCCTTTGGTGGTTAAAACGTCGCAGCTCTTATACGGCTGACCGAAACGAAGTGCCGGAATGTGAATAGGTTTGCTCATAGAAAAGATCCTTGCCAAAATGTTGCTCACGCTCGTCTACTCGTTTCAAGTTGCCTAAACTCGCAGCTCGAAACTGATTGCTCGCAGCTACTTAATATACACCTTCAATGATCTTGCCGCTTGATGCGCCGAAAGGACGCACATCAGCAACGCCATCCCATGGCCAACGGTTAATTGGTTCACGGCGCATCGCTTCGTCGCGTTCGAGTAAGCGCGGCATGAAGAATTCTTTGGTGAAGGTCGATAATTCGACGCGCCCCCAGGCGCCGTAATCCACGTCTTTCGACGAGTCGTTTGGATCAACCACACGTAATATGGCACGTGGTTGTGGTGCATGATAAATAACGCTCCAACCCGTTTTTTCGGACACGGGACGACTCGTTGCTAAACCCATTAAGGTATTGCCATAAGTCGGACAAAAGAGCGCCTTACCTTCAAGGACTTCTTCTGCCAGGAATCGTACCACTTGTGGAGTCATTGAGGTTCCACCGCAGAATACCCCCTTAATACCTAAACTGACAATCGACGTGCGCTCAGCCATCGCTTCGAGAATTTTAGGCGTGGTGAATAAACACTGAATATTTTTGCGGTTACGCAAAATCACAATGGCCTGATCGACCACGTGTTCTTTATATTCTTCGGCTTGGTTATAATCGCCTTTTCTGATGCAGCGCTTCACCCAGCGCGGATCCAAATCGATATGATAACAGCTACCACCTCGCACGTTGGCCAAGTGCTCAACCGCCATACGCAAACGACGAGGTCCGGTTGGACCTGCCATTAACCAGTGTGAATTTTTCGGAAAGTATTTCTGATCAATTTTTTCACCGAACTCGGTGTAGTCATGCAAATGATCAGTCCAACTAACACGTTGCTTTGGCATGCCGGTGGTGCCGCCGGTTTCAAAAATAAAGTACGGTTTGCCTTTATATGGCTTTGGTACAAAGCGATCATTTTGCTCATCGCGCAAAACGTCATCAATAAAATTGGGGAATAAGCCCAGGTCATCGACGCCTTTGACATGCTTGATGGCGTCAAATTTATTTTTCTTCGCCCACTCAAGCCAATAGGGGCTTCCCGTTTCGGAGGAGAAATGCCATTTAATTATCTCGCGCAAATGAGCGTCGAGTTTCTTTTTGGCATCCGCAATAGCGGTTGGTGTAGCAGGTTTGTAGTCAGTGGCGGCGCTCATGGCGTGGCAACTCCGGATTTTGAAGGAAAGTATTTATTGAGAATCGGTTGAGCAGGTGGTTTGGTTAGCAAGGATACGACAACCATAATAATAGCCGTGCCAATAGTCATCGGCATGACCAACAAATAACCATACATCGTGACGCTGACTTTTCCGCGCAGGAATAAATCACCTAAGGCAGGGAATATTTGTGCGTTCTGACCTGGCTTTAAGGCTGCGATTAATGGCTCACTGTAACTTTGTAAAATCCATGAACCAATCATCGCAAATGCCACCCAACCAACCGCCGCCCATGCACCAGCTGCGGTTGAACGCTTCCAGAACAATGCTGCCAGCATGACTGGAGCTAAGGCCGCAAAGCCGGAGAACGCAAAGCGAATGGCGAGTTCGAAAATGCCAGCCTGCTTATGCAACGCCAAAGCAACAAAATAACTAAACACCGCAATACCAACCACAAAGGCGCGACCCATCCACACTTCACGATTTTCATCTTTGACTTTATCACCACCTGATTTTTTAAAGTAATGCGCATAAATATCTTGCGTAAACATCGTGGTCATGGCCATGATCTGGCTATCCGTTGCCATGACGCAGGCCATAATACCAGCGCCTAAAATACCAGAAATCCACACGTCCGTATAAGTGGAAAGCAATTTTGGGATAACGTCATTTACTTCGCCTGGCTTGAGTCCTGGGAACAGGTCTGATGACAACACCCCCAAATAAACGCATGGCACCCAAATAGCGGCAATACAGAGTGGATAGAAAATAACGGTCTTTTTAAAGTGGGTAATGCGTTCTGCGGTCATGCACATAATCGCAATATGGGGAAACATAATCGCTGACAGCGGAATAAACATATAACTGAAATACTCTGCTGGGCTGATGCGGTCGCGCGCTAACAGATGCGCCGTTTTTTCGTCGCCTGCGATTCGTTCCATGATCGCACCAAATCCACCTAGCTTACTACTGATCAGATAAATGGCGATCGCACCAAAGGTCAAAAACAATACGGTTTGGAATGAGTTCACCCATGCGGTGCCACGCATGCCACCAAAGAAAACATAACCCATCACCACCATGCCCACGATCGCACTACCTAACCAATAGGGTATCCATGCAGAGGCCACTTCCTTCCCATCAACGATGGTTTTGGAAGTGCTTAATGTTTCCATCACTTCACCACCACCCATGACGCCGATAATAATATACGGCACCAACATCAGCGCAGTCAGAACAAAAATAAGTGTGCCCAGACCATTACTTTGCCAGCGATCGCGGAAATACTGCACCTGAGTCATGTGCCCGTATTTTTTACCCAGGCCCCACAAGCGGGTGCCAATAAAGAAAATGGTGAGCGGAATAATAATCGCCGAGGACGACGCCATGATCGCAAATACGCCGATACCGCGCTGATAGGCCATTCCGGAACTTCCGAGAATAGCAAACGCCGTCATATTGGTGCCGAATAATGACAACAAGAACACCCATTGTCCGAGCGAGCGACTCGCGACGAAAAAGTCTTCACTCTTTCCGGTAGAACGGCGAA
>CANETI010000365.1 GCA_947440715.1 Planctomycetota bacterium
GTCCAGCCGTTGCGCGTACGATTGTCACCGAAGGTTATGGCATTGATGCTGTATCCCCTGGGGAAGTCGCCCTCGCTCTGCGCCTGGGTGTTCGTCCGGAACATATTCTCTACACCGAAAATAATATGACGGATGCCGAACAGGCAGAGGCCGTCGCTCAAGGTGTACTCATCAATTGTGGCAGCTTAGATCGGCTCGAACGATTAGGACGAGCAGGCGCGAAACAGTCCTCCGTTCGTTTTAATCCAGATATTGGTGCTGGTGCGCATGAGAAGATTTGCACCGCAGGCCCAATGACCAAATTCGGCGTACATTATTCACAAGTGGGCGAGGTTAACCGCATCGAGAAAGAAACCGGTATTCAGGTGATCGGTTGTCACATGCATATCGGCTCCGGCATTTTAGACGCCGACGTTTATGCCAGAGCGATGGCCGTAATTATTACGGTCGCGAAACAATTACCGCATTTACAATTTATTGATTTCGGCGGTGGACTAGGCATTCCCTACCGAATCGGCCAAGCGGCCATTGACGTCGCTGCCGTTGGTGCCAAGGCCGATGCACTCATGCGGGAATTCAGCGCGCAATTTGGCCGTACCATTGAACTTCGTTTAGAGCCTGGTCGATTTTTAGTCGCCGAATCTGGCACGCTGTTGACCACCGTTACCTCCATTAAATCAAATCCGGATACGGCTTTAGCCAAAGGCCGCACCTACGTGGGCTGCGACACAGGATTTAATCACCTTGTTCGTGTCGCCATGTATGATGCCTATCACCGCATCGACAACCTCACCCATCCAGACGCGATAATTAAACAATTCGATATTGTCGGTAATATTTGCGAAAGCGGCGACGTCTTTGCCCGCGACCGCGCGCTGCCTCAACCCGCATTGGGCGACATCTTAGCCATCCGCGATGCGGGGGCCTACGGCATGGCCATGGCCAGCACCTACAATACGCGACCACTACCAGCAGAAATCGTAATTGATGGCGAAACGGTTCGCGTTGCGCGTCCACGCCAGGATGTAAACGCGCTGTTGGATGCTTATTCCTGGTAAATTCCGCGCGGTAGAACAAACGTAACTTCGCCATTAATAAAAAAACCGTGCGGAATTCCGCACGGTTTTTCTCTGGGCTAGACCATTAGCGCTTAAACGTAATTACAGTAAGCTTGCTGCAATACCGGCCAATTCGCTACGTTCCGACTTCTGCAAGGTCACATGTCCAGCCAGTTTTTGTCCACGCATGCGTTCAACTAAATACGTCAAACCATTCGAACTCGCATCCAAATAGGGGTTATCAATTTGATGCGGATCGCCTGTGAGCACGACTTTGGTATCATGACCTGCGCGTGAAATGATGGTTTTAATTTCATGCGGTGTCAGATTTTGCGCCTCATCAACAATTAAATACTGTTTGCTAATCGAACGCCCACGAATGTAGGTAAGTGCCTCAAGCGTGATCGACTCTTCTTGAATTAGGCGCTTAATGACTTCGTCTGGATCGCGTTCTTCACTCGCCAATAAGAAATGTAAGTTGTCAAAAATTGGCCCCATCCAATGGCTCAATTTTTCATCTTTCGTCCCAGGGAGATAACCAATGTCATTTCCCAGCGGCATAATCGGACGACTCACCAATAATTTTTTATAGCGCTCATCATGAATAACCTTTGCGAGACCGCAGGCTAAGGCCAACAACGTTTTACCGGTTCCGGCCTGACCAACGAGCGTCACTAATTTGATGCTGTCATCGAGCAGTAATTCAAACGCCATCCGCTGTTCTTGCGAACGTGGTCCAATGCCAAACAAGACGGGGGATTCATCATCCAGGCGTTCTAAAATTTTCTTATCACTGTTATAACTAAACAGCAAGCTGACTTCGTCATCATTCGGATCTTCAATCAGGACAAATTGATTCGAGTTGAGCTTCTCACTTAATCCAGGCTCAACATCATTCGGTTTCAATACTTGTACTGACAATAATTCCTTAACGCGCTCAGCAGGACGTTCAAAACGAATCCACCCCGTATAGAGTTCGTCGACGTTAACCTTTTGGTTTTCAAAGTCTTCGCTCGGAATGCCTAAGGCATCCGCTTTAACCCGCGCATTAATATCTTTAGAAATGAAGAAGACGTTTCTGCCTTCGCGTTTCAATCGTTGTGCACAACCTAAAATACGATTGTCGTTAACTCCTGGGAGCATTCCGACGATTTCATCGTAAGGAATCATGACCTGAATGCTGCCACCTTGCGGCGTTGCAACGCCTTCGCCCAGCGATCCCTTCGCACGAAGTTTGTCCAATCCACGTGCCACTTCGCGCGAATTTGAACCGAGTTCGTTGTTGGCGCTCTTAAATTTGTCTAATTCTTCTAATACCATCATCGGAATAACGACGTGGTTATCAGCAAAAGCAAAAAGTGCGTTTGGATTGTGGAGGAGAACGTTTGTATCAATAACAAAAGTTTTAGGTGTTGAGTCAATCATCCGAGAAACCGAATTTTTATGAAAGGGAGAATTGCTGTGCTGAAGCAGAACTTAAACACGAGCATAGTCGCCTAGGAGTGAAATGAGCCCGCTACGACGCAGCGGGGAGGTGAGATAGGTAAGAGGGGATCTTTAATTAATAAAGAATAATCATTGGTAGGTTAGGCGTGGGGTTGCAAGAAGCGTGGCATCTTGCAAAGCGATAATAATAAAGTGGGTATGTTTTGCATTGAGTTTGACGTTTCCGATCTCATTTCCGGCAGCGTCTTTGATCAACATTTTATTCTGAAGCCATGACACCTGATAGACAATCGGAACAGCACCGACCGGCACATCAATCCATTGACCACTCCGGTCATTTGGGCTGCCTAATTGGACGCGCAACATGCCCGACCCCTTCACCTCAAACGTAGCTCCAGCGATATTATCGCGAATGGCCATGGCGACCCCACTCGATTCACCTCGTGCCGTTGGTAAAACAATCGTTGGTGCTTCCAACATGGCTTCACCAAGTGGTTCCAACCCCAATTTACGCAACTCGCCTTGCTGATCTTTATTTGCTGCTGGTCGACCGCGAAGAATTTGCAATTCATCAATCGCAATATTAGAATTATCGCATTGTACGGACATCGAATTGGTAATATCGCCCGCTTTGATCGATACATTATCCGCGCCATTGTTGATAATAATCTGCACGACA
>CANETI010000366.1 GCA_947440715.1 Planctomycetota bacterium
GCCTAATGCCCATTCAATGCGACCGCGCGTACTTATTATTTTTCCACGGTCTTCAGATTGTCGTTTGATTTTGGGATGAATATTAAAGCCATCGGGGCAAGTCGACATGGCCTTGCCAATTTGATCGAGAACCTTCTCTGACACTCCCGTCGCGACAGGATCGTGGGTGTAGGTATTGGTAATTCCTTGCCAAACGCCGCCGAAACGACTGCGGGTTAATTTAGCCGGTTTAACTTTTACCGTATTGAGTGCGTCCTGTAATTGATTTTGGAATATTGTGGCGATGGCATCTGCTTCTTCTTGCTTAATGTCACCACGATTTAGCAATTGTTTGGTATACACTTGGCTAATACGCGGGTGCTCGGCGATGCGGGCGTACATGAGCGGTTGGGTGAACGCAGGTTCATCGGTTTCATTGTGGCCGTGACGACGATAACCAACAATATCGACTACCACATCACGTTTAAACTGTTGACGGAAACGTGTGGCAATGGACATACAATGGACGACCGCTTCGGCATCGTCGCCATTGACGTGAAAAATGGGCGCGTCGACCATTTTTGCGATGTCGGTACAATAGCGCGTGGAACGCGCATCGTCTGGTAAAGTGGTAAAGCCAATTTGATTGTTGGTGACAATATGAATGGTGCCACCTGTGGTGTAACCTTTAAGTTGACCTAATTGGAAAACTTCCATGACGAGGCCTTGGCCGGCCATCGCTGCATCACCGTGAATTAAAATGGGAATGACAGAGCCACGAGCAACGATGTCATTCTGTTGCCGTTGTTTACCGCGTACGCGACCTAAAACGACTGGATTTACCGCTTCCAAATGACTTGGGTTGGCAGTTAAGGTGACATGAAGCTTATTGCCTTTGGAATTCACGTAATCACTACTGAAACCTAAATGGTATTTCACATCGCCATCGCCTTGTAATTGGCTGATGTCGTAACTGCCTTCAAATTCGGTGAAGACTTCTTCGTAGGATTTATTCAACGTATTACAAAGCACGTTGAGTCGGCCACGATGGGCCATACCCATAACGACTTCTTTTGCGCCTAATTCGGGTGCCAATTCTAAAATGGTGTCGAGCGCAGGAATAAGCGTTTCGCAACCTTCGAGCGAAAAGCGTTTTTGCCCAAGGAATTTCGTGTGAATAAACGTTTCCAACATTTCAGCTTGATTCAGCTTCATTAAAACGCGGCGTTTTTCTTCTTTGTTTAAACTTGGCTGGTTTCGCCCGGTTTCAACTTCACGGCGTATCCAATGACGAATTTCGCGATCTTGAATATGTTGGTATTCAACTCCGATATTGCCGCAGTACGTCGCTTTCAAATGACTAATAATTTCACGGAGGGGAGCGCGTTTTTGCAGGCCATAAATACTGTCGCAGGCAAATTCACGATTGAGATCATCTTCGCTTAAACTGAAAGCTGACAGGGTTAAATTTGGGTGCTCAGTGGTGTTGTTAATGCCAAGTGGGTCGAGCGTGCAGACGAAGTGACCAATATCGCGGTACGAATAAATGAGGCTATCGGCGTGTTGTTGATCAATGCGACCAGGGCTTTTATCGTTGGTTGCGGCTGGCGTTGCCTGATTGCTATTCAGGGCTGAATCTTCATCGGGGGTGCGAGCAAAGCCCAAATCAAATCCGGTAAAAAAGGTTCGCCATTCTTGGTCAACACTGGTTGGGTCAGCTTGCCAACGCGAGTAAAGATCCTCGAGCAATTGGAGATTGGCAGCGGTGGCAAAGGAGGCAGGGATAGCGGACATAGGTGCCCTTGGGAGTCGAGTAATGTGGTTCGTGGGATTAGAAATTTGGCAGTGGCTAGATGTTTGTGCGGTCAATTGTGCGAAATGTTATCGATAAAATCACGACTTAGAGCGATTTTCTGTGGTCATGGGACAAGCATGCACGCCAAACTTAGTTTTGGCAACGTTCTGTTGCGGATTGACGCCATACTCGCACATGTCACTGTGCGAGTATGGCCACCAACCTAGACGTCGACATCCATGCGATTGAAACCCTGATGCAGTTAGGGGGGTACAAAAGTAAGCGCGAAGCCGTCGATGCGGCGATTGCCGAAGCCATCATGTATCGTCGGCAACTAAAGGCGGTCGACTTCCTCGGTACGATAGACTTCATAACGCAATTAGGTTCATCAACTATTGGCGATACGGAAAGTGCGACGGATGTCCGGTAAGCTCGACACCACACCCATGCCGTCACGCCTCATGCGTCCGGTTTTGCCTGATGTCGACATCTGGATTAAAGCTTTCAGTCGTCAGGTTCCCGATCCATTAGTGGTGCATGCTTTTAAGCGAGCGGTTGAACGGCGACAAATATTTATGGTGGGTTTGGTGCGACAAGCGTTGCTGGCGCGTACTACGAATGATCGCCAATTATTGCGTTTATCGCAGGTCTTAGGCGGATTCCCTGATTTACCAATATCTCCGGTCGATCACGTTGAAGCGGCACGGCGCATCCAGGGGCAGCGCTCACAGCGCCTTGTCCTAAGTCCGTGGCAGGCGGTATTGTGGTCGCTCGCTGAGCGAACGGGTGCCATGATTTGGAGCCAAGCTCAGCATTGGTCGCCATTAATTGCCAATGGCTGTCCAACAAGTCCAAGTATCGCGGCAGCGCAGTAACTATTACAAAAAATATAACCGCTAGGCAATTGCCTAGCGGTCATTCGTGAGCCGTTTAATTAGTGATGACTAAATTAAAGGAGTTCTTTAACCGTATCGCGTTCGCCGACTAATTCAGCGTTCGTGGCTGCGATTTTGCTCTTGGCGAAGTCGTCGTGTGTAAAAGTCTTATCAACCGCATAAGCGCCAGGCGCGGTCGTGCGAACTGGCATACCAGCCCAAACACCTTCGCTAAATCCGTAGCTGCCATCGCTGTAAACGGCAATGGAATGCAGGGTGTCGCCTGGAGTCATTAGTGCTTTGACGTGATCAATTAACGCATTCGCCGCCGATGCAGCAGAGGAAACTCCGCGTGCGGCGATAATGGCGGCGCCACGTTTTCCAACGGTAGGAATGAAGGTGTCTTTCAACCACGCTTCATCTTTAATAACGTCCGTTACTTTTTTGCCGTTGATCGTGGTGTTGGCAAAGTCAGGGAACATGGTTGGACTGTGATTGCCAAAGACGATGCAATTTTTAATCGCTGTTACC
>CANETI010000367.1 GCA_947440715.1 Planctomycetota bacterium
CAGCCATTGATCAGGGGTATCAAAAAATCCCACGCCAACCATCGCCGAACCATGACGGTCTTTGGTCTCCGATAATTTATAGAATTTTTCTGCTCCGGGAAAGGCAAACGGATTATTTCTTCCTGAATGATCACGATATCCCAACGTGTCACCGTCATCGCACAGATTACGGATTACTACCTGTTGCCCAACATGACGTCGTTGGACTTCGGTTTCAAAACTCGGGAACTGGATCATGCGCGATCCCAGTCCATTACCGATCAGCACGACGTGGGTGTCTTTGGTTAAAGTTAGTTGATCGGCAGCTGTGACAGATCCAACAGCGCAGGTCAAAATACTCAGGAATAGGGCAAGGTGACGTAGCAACATGAAAAACTCCGCAGGAATGAATGAGTACCCAGAAACGTGATAACGTTACAAGATATTTAAGCGCAAATGAACGAGCGAACCGCAGTATGCTGAAAGCCCTGGAAATGGCTAGGTCGAAACAAGGCTTTATACTTAAGCGACACACAGGTAAAGCGTAAGTGGATACATAGTGGCCAAGATCCTGATATGGGCGATGTTACCAATTCCGAGATATCTCTGCCGGATAAAGGAAAACAGTAACCAGAGGAACGAGGCGAAATCATGAATGACTAACGAAAAGACCCCGCTAGCTACAGCCAGCGGGGTCTTCATGCAAAACTCAAAACTCGTAGCTCGAAGCTCTATCAAGCCTGAGCGAAATTAGCCGCCGCGAAATCCCAGTTCGCCAAGCTATTCAAGAATGTCTCAATATACTTGGGACGCAGGTTCTTAAACGATGGGTAGTAAGCGTGTTCCCAGACGTCGATGGTCAATAAAGCCTTTTGCTTGTATTTCATCGGCAGATCGGCGTTGCCGGTCTTGGTGACTTTTAATTTTCCACCGTCGACGACTAACCAGGCCCAGCCGGAACCAAATTGAGTCGTGGCTGCGGCAGTGAATTCTTCTTTGAATTTATCAAACGAGCCGAAATCACGGATGATCGCTTCAGCCAATTTGCCGGTTGGTGCGCCGCCGCCCTTAGGCTTCATGCTGTTCCAGTAAAATGTGTGGTTCCAGATTTGCGCTGCGTTGTTGAACACGCCGCCGTCGCTGGACATGATGATGTCTTCGAGCGATTTGTTGGCTTCTGGTTTGCCGTCGAGCAATTTGTTGAGGTTAACCACGTAAGCGTTGTGGTGCTTGCCGTGATGGAGTTCGAGATTTTCTTTAGTGAGGTGCGGTTCGAGCGCAGCGAGGTCGTAAGGCAGGGCTGGTAAGGTGATGGGCATGGAAGGTTCCGATCTGTTTAGCAACTCAAGCTGAGTCGCAGGGACACGCATCCTAGCGAACCACCCCACCTCAGAACAAGCCTGCGTGGCTAGAATACCAAGCTCTCATGCTGGTATCCTGGAATTTCTCCCGCAGATTAGCACACATGGATGCCCTAGCTGCCAACCTCCGCCGTCTGCGCAAACAAGCCAAACTCACCCAGGCCGACCTCGCCGAGCAATCTGGTTTGCCGCGCGCAACCCTCGCGGCGATGGAGCAAAACGGCGCGAATCCAGGCATTCAAAGCGTCATGGTGGTGGCCAAAGCCCTACACGTCAGCCTCGATGAGCTGCTCGTTCAACCGCCCGAACACCGCCATTATTTGGTGACGCCTGAGCAAATGCAGGATTATCGCAGCGACGCCGGTCGTTACGTCGCACATCAGGTCTCGCCAATCGCCAGCAAAGGCGTGCAAATCCACTACGTCACCATGCAGCCCGGCTGCCACACTATTGGCCGTCCCCATCCCATCGGCGCGCAAGAATTCTATCATTGCCTGAGTGGCACCTCGGTCATTCATATTGAAGATGAAATCGTCACCGTCCCCGCCGGCCATTTAGTCCAATTTCCTGGGCATCGACGGCATATTTACGCGAATCCGGATAAAAACGTGGTTACCACGGCGATGTCGGTGGTGGTGTTTCGGATGGGATGAGGTTGGATCGACACGGATATTCGACATAAATGTTCGACATAGACGTCCGATGTCCGATGTCCTGCGCGTTCCTTGATTTTATGACTAGGGATGATTTCTTTTGAGGCTACAGAAAGGCTGGGGCCATTTATATTTATTCGTGCATCAGTGAATAAATTGGCTCCAGCCTTTCTGCAGCCAAAACACTGACGTCCTATGAAAATAAATATTCGAACGCGCAGGACATCGGACATCGGACATCGGACATCGGACGTCTATGTCGGATGTCGGACGATGTCGAGCATCCCCCAGCCCCAAAACACCCCTAGCCTCCCCTCACATTCCCCACACGATCCCCGCCCATGGCTACCAACCTTGCATCACCAACCGGCACTTTTGAAATCGATGGACTCACGGCCTTAGTCAATGCTGGCCACGTGACCGCGACCGGTGGCATTCGCCCGGAGCAAATACAGCCAGCGAGTTTAGATCTGACTTTGGATGCGGAAGCTTATCGCATGCCCGGTTCAATTCTGCCATTACCTGGGGAATCGGTGCGCTCGCTGGTGCGCAATTTAGCGTTAGAACGCGTCGATTTAAATACCGCGGTATGTCTGGGACGCGACCAAGTTTATTTAGTGTTATTGCGCGAACGTTTTGACTTGCCCGCCGATGTTGAAGCCTATGCCAATGGAAAAAGCAGTACTGGTCGCGTTGATTTAGGGACGCGCGTGTTAGCTGATGGAAGCCCGCGTTATGACCGCGTCCCTGGGGGTTATCGCGGTGAATTATGGTTAGAATTAATCCCGCGTAGTTTTAATATTGTTGCACAAGCAGGCGTCAGCTTAAACCAAGCCATCTTCTTTACCAATCGCCACGTGTTAAATCACAAAGAATTAACCGAACGCCATCAACGCCAACCATTATTACGCGAACCAGATGGCAGCCCATCACCGATGTCAGCGTTATTTGACGGACGTTTAGTGATGACCGCCGATTTGGATCGCCCAGTGGTCGGCTTCGTCGCCAAACGCACGCATCATCCCTTAGTACTGAATAAAATTGCGAGCCACGATCCCAAACATTTCTTTGCTCCGCTACAACAACCCGATTCCGGCTTTTTGTGTTTAGAGCAAGATCGCTTTTATATTTTAGCCACCCGCGAACGCGTGGTTGTGCCACAAGATTTAGCCTGCGAGATG
>CANETI010000368.1 GCA_947440715.1 Planctomycetota bacterium
GTGAGAGTGATATGATGAAGTACGGGGTCGTCGGCGTGATAAGCAAAATTAACCTGTTCAAAACAAATAGCGCCAACGGCCTTGCCAATTTTAATCGATTTATCATGCGATGCGACTTCGACGGGAGCGTCAATGATTTCAAACACCCGTTTTGCCCCAATTAAACTTTGTTGTACCGAATTGATGATGGTGGAAACCGTGGAAACTTGGCCGCTAAATTGCTGTAAAAGCCCACTGAATACCACCAGGCCGGCACCGAGCGGTAATTGACCATCAATCACCAGCCATCCCCCATAGCTGAGCAAAATGGCGAGATTAACTTGTGTGAGTAGATCCATGCCCGGTCCAAAAATACTGACGCGCCAAAAAATAGATCGTTGTTGATCGCGTACCGCACCGGTGGAACGAGCAAATGCGGCGCAGGATTCAGCTTCGCGAGCAAAACCTTTTACTACCTGCATGCCTTGAATGTCTTCCGTTAATCGGCCGACCATGACATCGACGAGTTCGCGATTGCGGGCGTATGCTGGGCGAATCAAGCGAGAGAAAATAATCGAAGCGAGAGCGAGTAATGGGGTAGTGGCTAAACAGGCGATGGTTAACCAGACATGTAATTGCAGCATGTAGAATAAATAAACCCCGAGCGACAAGACCAGAATGACGCCTTGAATCAGTACACCATCAATAAATAAACGAACATTTTGTACGTCGCCGGTGATGCGGTTAATAATGGTGCCGGAAGCATTCGCATCAAAAAAGCGAAAGCTCAAGCGTTGTAGTTTATTGTAAACTTGCGTGCGTAGGTGGACCACCACTTCTTGTTGAATCAGTCGGGCCACAGAAACGGAATAGAGATAATTCAAGGCGGCGCGAATAATTCCCAGTAGTAACATGCTGAAGGCAATGGCAAACACGACCAGCAGTGGCGACCAGCTGTTGGGCGGCGACCAGTGAAATGGCCATTTTGGTGCGGCACGTTCTGGACGAATTTGATGGTGTATAAAATCAATGCCGAGCCCAAGTGCACTAAGCACCGCTAGGCCAACCGCTAAAACACCTAATTGATAAGCGAGCACCTGCAAACTTCGGCGGCGATATTGCCAAGCTAAAATCAGCAATCGCCGAACTAATGCGCTATTTGATTGTGATTCACCGAGCATTGCTCCCATGGTGAAGCAACTTCGCGAAGTGCAAAGTGGAAGCTGGCAGAAGCGTCATTGCCGATGACTTATGCTTCTTTCAGTGCTCCACCTGATAACACCAAGCGTCGGTCCGCTCGTTCTGCAATGGCCTGATCATGAGTTACAATAATGACGCTGGCCTGGGATTCGCGGGCTAGATTCAACATTTGATCAAGTACGACCGAGGCGGTTGCGGGATCTAAATTTCCGGTCGGCTCATCAGCCAGTAATAATTGCGGTCCAGGTAATAAAGCGCGGCACAAGGCGACACGTTGGCGTTCACCGCCGGATAAGGTGCGAACATCTTGCGCTAATCGATCGTGTAAACCAACCGCGGTCAGTAAAGTGCGGGCACGTTCCGTGGCCGCTGCAAGGGGAAGACGAGCGGTGCGGGCGCTCATTAATACATTTTCAAGGACGTTAAACTCGGGCAGTAAATGAAAGGCCTGGAAGACAAAACCAATGCGTTTGGCGCGTGCTGCCGAACGGGCATCACCACTCAGGGTTGCGAGTTCAACGTTATCTAACGTCATGCTGCCACTATCAGGACGATCCAGTAAGCCGAGGCAATGCAGCAAGGTGCTTTTTCCCGTGCCGCTGGCGCCACGAATGGCAACCACTTCTCCGGCAGCAACCGAGATATTTAAATCCGTGAGCACCGGAAGCCCTGGATAGTGCTTACATAGCTTTTTGACGGAGAGGCGAATGGTCATTACGCGCCCTCACGCAAAATGGCGACCGGATCGATGCGACTAGCTCGTATAGCTGGAATAAGAACGGCCAAAATACCAATGACACTCATAGTCGCGATAAAAAATAATGGGATAAGTGGATTCCAACTGATGGGGGCATCGGGCGTATAGAGCACTTCTTGTGGAAAAAGCGGGAAGCCGGTTAATTCGCTGAGGGGATTCAGCAGAATTAGAATTCCCCAGCCTAATCCCCAGCCAAATAGCCCGCCAAAAACACAGGCCGCGATACCAGCGATTAAAAAAGCCCCCGCGATATCACGTCGCCGAGCACCGAGCCCTAATAAAACGCCAATATCATGGCGTTTTTCTGCCACTAAGGTGCTGAACACCGCATAAACAATAAATACGGCGATGCCTTGAATCGCAATCATCACCAAACCCATAATGTTGCGTTGGATTTCAAAGCTGCGGACTAAATTGCCACGTCGTTCCATCCAAGTAGTAACCCGTTGACCCGTATTCATAGCGAGGGTGTTTCGCATCGCGGCGAGATCGCTGTTCGCCGTTAATTGAACACGATAACCACTAATACGGCCCTTGCGGTCGGGGCGAGGATGTAAGTCAGTTAATCGTTGGCCCATCGGTAAGGGAAGTAATCCTATTGAGCGATCAACTTCATAAATGCCAGTTCCTAATGTGTCGCTAATTTCGGCTTTGACTTGACCCGTCGTGCCGCCACTGCCATTTGGTACGGTTAGCAGCACTAATTCCCCAGGGCCAAGACCATACGAATAAGCAATTTCACGACCAATGACCATGCCAATGTCTGGTCGTTGTCGCGGTGGCAAAGGCATCAACCCGAGTCCTGCACCGCTCATCAATTCAAGTCCGGTTAACACCAGATGATCGCGCCAGGTGGGAGTTAAAAAACCGCTTCCTCGTTCATCGGGAGTTAATGGCGAAGCGTGTAAATCCGTTACTGGTCGCGGATGCAGCATGGCTGGAGTTAACCGCCCCATGCGTTCGTCTAATGACCAATCAATGGCATCAATTAAGCACGGCAAGTTGAGGCGTAAATCATTTCGTTGTGTGCGTGGCGCTAATATCGCATAGGTGCCAATAAACGGGGTCGCTAAAGTTACTCCAGGCGTGTTGGTTAGTTCCTGTTGATTATGAGGGCTATGTACCAATGGCCCGCTGCTCCACGGAGCTTCTATCGTCAGGTCACTCTCATTCGCGCGAACCTGTTTACGGGTTATGTCGATAAAACCCTGAGTGACGCCCACCACCACCAC
>CANETI010000369.1 GCA_947440715.1 Planctomycetota bacterium
AGGACGACGTGGGCGTTGGTTAGAATATAGCTCGCTTTGTCGTCTGTGTGAAAAACAAATCCTGAGCCTTCGCCGACTTCGACTTCGCGGGTTAATGACCGTCCGCTAAAGGTGGCTACACGATATTTCTCGCTGGTATGAATCGACACCACGCTGGGTGCGACTAGTTCATGAATTAAATTGACGGCACGCGATACGCGGGCGAGTTCTTGTGACGCTTCGGCTAATTGCGCACGTAATTTTTCGCGAGTGGGCGCTTCGACGGCATTTGTGACCGAGAGACAAGCGGCGAGTAGTATGATGGGACGGATCAACATAATGACCTCATAATGAGCTTAGAGTAGTTAGCCGGACGATGTAGAAAGATGAAGCCTACCGGAAAAATACGCTACACGCCACCAAACCGTCGTTCACGTCGCTGAAACTCTTGTAACGCGGCGTGGTATGCGGCTATGCCGAAATCTGGCCATAACGGAGCAACGCTAATAAATTCGGCGTACGTTGCTTCCCACGGCAAGAAATTCGACATGCGTTGCTCGCCGGCGGTGCGAATGACCACATCGACATCGTGCGCATGGGGAGCGTATAAATGCGATTGAATGGTTTGCGGGGTAATTTCTTCTGGCGCGATGCGGCCAGCTTGGACTTCGCGAGCGATGGCGCGACAGGCATCGGTTAATTCATCGCGTCCGCCGTAACTGAGCGCGAGGCATAACACCATGGATTTATTTTGCGCGGTGGTGTTAATAATGCGGTCTAATGTTTTACGAACGTTAAGCGGTAAACGCTGTAGGCTACCAATGGCTTCTAAGCGCACATCATTTTCTTGTAGGGTTGGTAATTCGTTTTTGAGAAAACGATCGAGCAACTCCATTAGGAAATCAATTTCAGCTGGTGGCCGCGACCAATTTTCGCTAGAAAATGCATAGAGCGTCAGGCGCGCAATACCGAGTTTTACACTTTCTGTGGTAATACTGCGAACTACTTCAGCGCCTTGCTGATGACCACGGGTGCGATCCCAGGTACGCGATTTCGCCCAGCGACCATTGCCATCCATAATGATGGCGACGTGTCGTGGTAAGCGTGAAGAATCAAGTCCGACCGCTGTGGCGTGGGCAATTGGTTGAGCGACCTTCGTCACATGATCCATGACATGGCCCATCGCATTAACGGATGACAATTTCTTCGCGCCCAGGACCAGTGCCAATCCAACGCACGGGAACGCCAATATGTTTTTCAATATAGGCGATGTAGCTTTTGGCGGCTGGTGGTAAATCGGCGTAGGTGCGAATGGCGCTAATTGGGCGCTGCCAACCAGGCAGGGTTTCGTAAATGGGTTTTACTTTGGCCAAATCATCAATGCGCGCCGGAATGGTGTCGATGCGCTTACCATCTAATTCATAAGCAACGCACACCGGAATGCTGGCTTCCGTGTCTAGGATATCGAGTTTCGTTAAGGCGATGGCATCAACGCCATTGAGTCGGCAAGAAAAACGGACAGCGACTAAATCAAGCCAACCACATCGGCGTGGGCGACCGGTAGTAGCGCCAAACTCACCACCGCGTTTGCGGATGTCATCACCTTTGCTATTGGCTAATTCTACGGGAAATGGTCCGGAGCCGACGCGGGTGCTATAGGCTTTGACCACCCCAATAATATCGCCCAGTTGTTTGTGCGATAAACCGCTGCCCGCAATAATACCACCGACGCCGGTGTTGGAACTCGTGACGAAAGGATAAGTGCCGTAATCGATATCGAGCAACACGCCTTGGGCACCTTCAAACAAGAAGCATTGATTTGCAGCCGCTGCTTCATGAAGGAAAGACGCCGTGTCGGCGACAAATTTGGCAATGCGCGTACAAGCAGGCATGATTTGTTTCGCTGCGGCATCTAAATCAAGCGCAGCAGCACCAAGATGAACTAAATATTCATTCACTTGGATTAATAAAGCACGCAGCTTTTTCTCAAACATGGGTAAATCGCGCAGTTCACTGCAGCGAAGTCCGGTGCGGGCAACTTTATCGGCGTAGCAGGGGCCAATACCGCGTAAGGTGGTACCGACTTTTGCATCACCTTTTTTATTTTCAAAGGCGGCATCGAGCGCTTTATGACAGGGAAGTACTAAGTGCGCACGATCGCTGACCATTAATCGTGATGACGGATCATAGCCACCAGCAATTAATTCATCCAACTCAGCACACAAAGCCAATGGATCTACGACCACGCCATTTCCAATAATGCAGCGTGCTCCATCGTGGAGAATGCCTGAGGGCAATAAATGCAGGACTGATTTCTTACCATTGACCACCACCGTGTGGCCAGCGTTTGCTCCGCCTTGGCAGCGCACGACGACTTGCGTTTGTGCGGCTAATAAATCAATGACTTTACCTTTGCCTTCATCGCCCCATTGCAGGCCTAAGACGACGGCGTTGCGTGCGCCAGTTGCTGATCGAGTGGTAGAATTTGGTGCGGAAACCGAGCTGCTCATCGTCCATCCTGTGACGGCTCAAATGAGTCGTCGTTACGTGAAAACGCCCGTCGCTGGTCTGGCATTGATGACCGACCCGCGGCGGGGGCGGCGATACGCTAGGTTAAGGGCATAAACGGCAAGCAGGGACTGCGCCACACGCGGGGAGAGCTCAGTAGGTTTACCAATGGCGGGTGAGGGGGCAGTCGCGCTAGGACAATGTCATGAGCCCGTTGCCCCGCATGACTGATCCCGACGAAGATTCTTCTTTTAGCACCATGGACTTCATTGCTGAAGCACGGCGCCCGTTGCTGATTGAACGGCATCGTAAGTTGATTGATGAGATGGAATCAGGTTTATCCGACGTTTTGATTACCGGCGACCCTGAGAATCCACGTCTTCAAGCGATGCTGAAAGAACTGGAAGCCGATAGCGAAAAGCAGCGGCTGCAACGCACGTTGCGAGCGTTGGCTGATGATCAGCATTACAAAGACATGACACTACGTGCGGCATTGTCGGAACAGCTGTGTCTTTGGCGCGAAGAAGGCAACGTCGAAGTGGCTTCGCTCCAATTGCATGTCATGGGTATTTACCGAAACGTGCGTACGAGCATCGCTGAGCGACAGGGAGCGCCGCCATCTTTAGCAGATCTCCGTGAATTACCGGCGTCGATGTTGGGGCGCTTATTGAATCC
>CANETI010000370.1 GCA_947440715.1 Planctomycetota bacterium
CAATAATAGGCGATAATTAACAATCGCTTTTATTAGCTTTTGATCCGCAGCCAGCGTAAACCAAAACAAGATAGGCATCAAAACCAAACGAACTACTTCGTCATTATATTATCAACCGCCTATTCGTTACATCTACCATATGCCGCAGCAAAAACGAGCTTGCGACGATGAACGTCGCAAGCTCTCCACATGACTCATTATTTATCCGACCATTCATTGCCCTAACGATCCCGATTGCCGCCAATAAACCCTGCCTGCCATGCCCAATATAGCAGCCATAATACTGAGGTCGCCGCAGCCGCGACATAGGTTAGTCCTGCCGCAGTGAGCACCCGATCAACATGCCTAGCGTCTTCGTCATGTCCAACGACGCCGTATTCACGTAACAACATCCGTGCTCGTGCCGACGCATCAAATTCAACCGGCAAAGTGACGATAGTGAATAACGCCGCCAGTGCGAATAATCCAAGTCCACAAGCCGCCAGCCACCATGCCATTCCTGGAACGGCCTGTTGGGCTGCACCTAAACCAACCCCGATAATAACCAGCCACGGCCCAATTATTGAACCGATATTGGCCGCCGGCACCAACACACTGCGCAACCACATCGGCCCATAACCATTTGCGTGTTGAATTGCGTGGCCGGCTTCATGTGCGGCAATGCCAACGGCAGCAGCATCGCGACCATGGTAGACATCATGACTTAAAGCCAACGTCCGCGTGAGCGGATTATAGTGATCACTAAGCATGCCTGCGTGCAACTCGATTTTCAATCCGTCGAGTCCGGTGTGACGCAAAATTAATGCTGCCGCTTCGGCTCCACTTAATCCGCTTGAAGCGGGTATCTGACGTGCTTGAGCGACACGAGACTTAACTAATGCCGAAGCTCCCAATGACAGCAATAAAGTGACACCTGCTATAACTAAGTACCAGATATCTAACATGGCCGACCTCCTAGGTATTCATGAAATTATATGATGGCAATTTATCGGTGATCCTGATGCCGCGATGCCAGGCGACGCAAACGATTGGCTAAACGTGACATGGTTATGGTAATACTGTCTTCGGGCGAAACGCCGACACTTTCCACTACCACGCCACCTCCCGAGACTAATCGCAATCGCGCTAGGCAAGCGATGCCTGTTCCGCCACGCGGGCCATTTATGTCGCTCATGCGAATATCGATGTCCTGGACCAAAGCCGCAAAGCGATCACAGGCGAACACCGCCCGACGCTGGGCATGTTCAACTATATCTTGAGTGCGTTCGATTTGGCGAGTTATGAGGCGAATATTCATGGGGATGTTCCTTATGAGGGAACTTATACCGAAGAACTAACTCGGCTGGCATTGGAAATGGCTGATGCAATGATAGGATTTCCCGATGAAACGATCACCGAGTCAGCGTCTGTTTAGTGATGAAGATTTAGGACAATACGGCTGTTCGCCTTATCTTTTCTCGCGCTTTTTCCCTGCCTATTCGTATACGGACTTGCCATTTAAGCTCATCCGTCAATCAAGGTTAAAGCTGTTCCATTGATCCTTAATCAGTTTGTCTTCTCCGCAAATAGAAGCGCTTATAATCGCTTTTTTCGCCCTATACTTCGTAACGCGGCTGCGGCTTGAGACTGAAACAATTCACCTTCATTGGCAAAAAGCTTATGAAGAAAATTGATAATCTCTGTCGTGGCTACCAAATCACCTGATTTGAAACCATCATACTGCACCGACCACTGAGCATCCTGCTGTGGCACCAAGGTAACGATATCGATTAAAATGGGTAATCCATCAACATCGACCGCCGTTTTACGAGCGCAGATAATCGTTTCCCCTAATGACCAGTCACGCTTCTTCGCGTAATAACCCGCCGTTTCTACTGCTGTTATGATGGCATTCCGATTATCGTCGTTCATCTTTATACTCTTATGGTCATCAACGTTTGGGAGCTGAGTCAGCTTATCTCTATAATAATTCAAGATGCCTTTAGCGAAATGAATTTATTATTCGTCTTATTTCCTAGACGGCCATCAGCGCGATCGACGCTTAATTCGCTTTAAACCGCGTCGCTTCCGCCACGCTAAATGGCACCGCCTCATGTGGCACAGTTTCCGCATCCATGCCAATGGTCGGATCTTTGTGCGGGTGATCGAGATGAATCATCACCGCACCTTTGGTGCCTAAACGTTTGAGAATATGGTGTTCCAGTTTTTCAACGGCGGCGTGCGCAGCGGCGACGCTCCATAATGACGGCACGACGAGATGAAAATCAACGTAGGTTAAATCACCACTTTGGCGTAAGCGTAAATTATGCACATCACGCCACGCAGGATCGCGAATATCATTAATCGCTGCCACCACTCGTTCGACGGCGTGCGGATCCAATTCGTCGAGTAAGCCTGCCATCGCTTGGCGCACTAAGCGACTACCAAAATATAAAATCACCATGGCTAAAATTATCGCAACGCCGCTATCAATCCACACACGCAATGGGCCAGGGGGTAATATCCACAACAACCCAACACCAATGACCACGCCAACACTAGTCCACACATCACTTAGGACATGATAGCCATCGGCTTCTAAAATAGCCGACTTCGTACGACGACCTACTTTTACTAACCACGTTCCGAGAAATAAATTGATGATGGCTGCTAACACGATCAGGCCGAACCCAACACCCACCTCATGCGGTTGATGACCAGCGAGCAAACTAGCGATTGCCTGCCACACGATGGCAATGGCGGCCAGCACAATGGCGCCTCCTTCAAATCCGACCGACAAGTGTTCCGCTTTCCCGTGGCCATACGGATGCTCGGCGTCAGGCGGAGCCGAAGCGAAACGGAAGCACCAAAACATAAAGCCCACCGCCGCCACATGGACAACCGATTCTAGCGCGTCAGACAAAATAGTTGCCGAACCAGTTAAAATGTACGCCCCCATCTTCAGCCCCAACATCACGAATCCGGTGATGAGGCTAAGCAATGCCGCTCGAAACTGTAAACGCTGATTGTCCATGGCTGGGGAGTGTGTTGGCTTTAGGCAGATCCGGAAGTCCGGAGGTCCGGAGGTCCGGAGGTCCGGAGGTCCGGAGGTCCGGAAGTCCCGCGTGAACGGGGGTGATTGTGCGAGGGACGTCGGCGTTGCGACTGCAAAAAGGCTG
>CANETI010000371.1 GCA_947440715.1 Planctomycetota bacterium
CAATAGGTAATGTCGTTATCGGTCAGTCAGGCGGTCCAACCGCAGTTATTAATCAAACATTAATCGGTGTTGCACAGGAAGTGCTCAAACATCGCGATGTGTTTAAGCAGGTCTACGGTGCTATTCGTGGTATTCAGGGCATTTTGGACGGTAATTTTTGTGATTTCACCAAAGAAGATCCCGCCAATTTAGAAATTGTTGCGGGTACTCCCTCGGCAGCATTAAAATCGGTACGCTTAAAACCAACGCCCGATGTTTGTGCCAAGGTATTAGCGCGCTTCAAAGAATTTGACGTGCGTTATTTCTTTTACATTGGCGGCAACGACACGGCAGAAACAGCGCATATTATCAACGAAATGGCGCAGGCTGACGGTTATGAACTGACGTGTATCCACTGCCCGAAAACCATCGATAACGATCTGCGGGTAACGGATCATTGCCCAGGATTTGGTTCAGCCGCGAAATTTGTCGCACAGGCTTTCATGGGTGACAATTTGGATAATCGCTCATTGGGCGGGATCAAAATTAATATCGTGATGGGTCGCAATGCGGGTTGGTTGACGGCAGCATCAGCGCTCGCTCGCCAATTCCCAGACGATGGCCCACATTTGATTTATTGCCCAGAAACCGACTTTTCCATGGCGCAATTCGGTCATGACGTATTGAAAGTCTATCAACGCTTAGGTCGCTGTGTGGTTGCCGTGAGTGAAGGCATTCATGGTATCGGCGGCGCTGACATCATTGATTTGGGAGAAGTGGACAGTCATGGCAATAAACAATTGTCGGGCTCTGGCGCCCTGGGCGATTATTTAGCGTCGCAGCTCAAGTCGTATTTAAGTAAGGCACAACCCGGAACCAAACCACGTGTGCGCGCCGATACGTTTGGTTATTTGCAGCGTTGTTTCCCAGGTGTCGTCAGCGAAGTGGACGCGAAGGAAGCGCGCCAAGTTGGCACTGCTGCGGTAAAGGCGGCACTCGCAGGCATCACCAGCGGCTCGGTGGCCTTTAAGCGCACGGGTGATGGCGATGCTTACGGCGTCGAAACCTTTATCACGCCGCTTAACACCGTGGCTAAAGATACCAAACACATGCCACGCGATTGGATCAACCAGTCCGGTAATGATGTGGTGGCGGAAAAACTGATTCCATACCTGAAACCGCTGGTCGGGAAATTACCTGCCATTGGCCGCCTAGCCATGGTTGGCGCCAAAAATCCCTAAATCAGGCGTCATTTATCCAGGAATCTGGTATTTCAGGTTCCCGCAGAGGTCAACGGAAGGGCTTCCAATTTGAAAAGGCGGGACTAGAAACCCGCCTTCTCATTTCAGGTCTTACCTGATTTCTTAACTCATCTTCTGATCAACTAACCACTCCAACTGGAGAAAACCCCATTATGAGTACCCCAGATTCACTTCCAGCGCCAAGTGCAAACGCAAAGCGTTTACTTTGGGCAGGCTTTTTCGCCATTCTCGCTGCCGGTGTCGGCTTCGGTGTTCGTGGCGGTATTTTTGCTAACTGGGGTGCTGATTTCGGCTTCACCGGTGCCCAACTTGGTGCCATTGGTGGTGCAGGATTCTCAGGTTTCTGTTTCGGTATTATTATTACCGGCGTGATCGTGGATAAAATTGGCTACGGTAAGATGGTTGCAGCGGCATTCCTCTTACATGTTTTATCGGCATTTGTGACCTTCGGAGCAACGCCAGCGAACGTAACTGGACTTGATGCAGAAGCTGCCAAAGCAGCAACGACGGCAGCGAACGCTGCAGCTTATAATTTCCTCTATTGGGGCATGTTTATCTTTGCGCTTGGTAACGGTGTGCTCGAAGGTGTGGCTAATCCATTAATTTCGACCTTATTCCCACAAAATCGTACTCACTACTTAAACATCCTGCATGCCAGCTGGCCAGCAGGTATGGTCATTGGTGGTTTAATTGGTTGGACCTTGGGCGACATGAGTTGGAAAATTCAGCTCAGTCTCTACTTGATTCCAACCGTGATTTACGGTGCCTTATTCTTGAAACAAAAATTCCCACAATCGGCAGCTGCTGAAAAAGGGTTACCAGTAGGCGATATGTTCAAGGACATTGGTTTGCTTGGTTCCGCCGTGGCTTGTTATTTACTCGTGTTGTTCTTTTCTGGAATGTTTACAAACCTTCTTACTCCAGCGGGCGCTACAGTTGAGCAGGCGGCATCTGTGGCAAGCACAGCAGGGTATATTAGTTGGGGTATTGGCTTTGCGTTATTAATCGCTGTTGGCGTGCTCACGAAATTCTCAATTGGTTCAGTCTTTCTGTTCTTCTTGTTCATCGCCCACGCCTTAGTCGGCTCGGTTGAACTTGGAACCGACGGCTGGATTCAAAATATCACCGGTAATATTCTGACCCCAGATCAAGGTAAATTATTATTCGTCTTTACCTCTGCCGTGATGTTCAGCTTGCGTTTCTGTGCGCACTTCATCGAAAGCAAACTCAAGCTCTCGCCAATTGGCTTGTTGCTGGTGTGTTCAGTGATCGCCGTTATCGGTCTGAATTTAGCCTCCGGTATCGAAACCTTTGCTGGTGCCTTAGTCGCGTTGACCGTGTATGCGGTTGGAAAAACCTTCTTCTGGCCAACCATGTTAGCAGTTGTTGGCGACCGTTTCCCGCGCAGTGGTGCTATCGCCATGTCGATCATGGGCGGCGTCGGTATGATGTCGGCGGGTTTGATCGGCGGTCCTGGTTTGGGTTACGCTAAAGACCGCTTCTCGGGTGAAGCGCTACAAACGGTGTCTGCTGATGCTTTCACTGCCTATGCCGCTGAAAAACCAAGTAGCTTCTTAATCTTCGCTGATGCGAAGGGTATTGATGGCACGAAGTTAGCAGCAGCTCAAAAAGCTGTTGGTGATTATGCCGCAGAACAAAAGAAAATTGCTGCTGGTGGAAAAGTTGAAGTTCCAGTTGCAGCGCCAACGGAAGAACAAAAGGCCGTTGCTGCTGCCAGTATTGCCGGTGATCGTAAAACCCTGGTCGCTGACTCGTTTATTCCAGCTGGCATGGCGCTGATTTACTTACTGATGTTCTTATACTTTAAGACGATTGGCGGTTATAAGCCAGTGCGCATTGAAGACTAAGACGTATCGTGTAGTCGCTTGAACATGTAAGAGTTCAAGTAAAAAA
>CANETI010000372.1 GCA_947440715.1 Planctomycetota bacterium
CAGGGCTGCAAAAATGCTGGGGCCATTTCTTTGATTAATTTATCACTGTTTCCTTTACCTCGCACTCATATCGTTGCCATCAACCCAAATACCAATCACACCAGACTTCCGGACTTCCGGACTTCCGGATTTCCGGACGCCCACATGGAATATGGAGCATTCCCATGACCATCTTGCGTTCACAAGTCGTCGCAGGACAAGCCGTTGCCCTCGCTAGTGGCGGGGTGGAAAGAGCACTGCGTGAGTGGGAACAAAAAATTAGCGTTGCGCACGAAGCGGGCCGCAAAGCGGGAATAGCGGAAGCCCAAAGTCGTATAACCGAAGCCGAACGTCGCGCGAAAGAAGCCGAACAAAATGCGACGAAAGCGATGGATATTAAGCAAAAAGACTTCCTAAGTCGTTTCGAACCAATATTAACCAGCCTGGCTAATGCGGCGGGACGCCTGGAAGGCTTGGAAAAACAATTGGTGGCGGAAGCGGAAACGGAAAGCGTACGCTTGTCCTTGGCTATCGCGGCGACGGTCCTGCGCGATACTATTGAACGCGAGCCAAAATGGATGGACGCCTTGGTGAAACGCGCCTTGTTAGAAGTGCCGGATCGCCGTGCCGTCGTGGTACGCATGCACCCGCAAGATGCCTGTCATTTACGTGAACGGGTGAGCGAAGTGGGTTCGCGCATTCCTGGCCTCGAAAAAATAGAGGTGGTAGATGATGCCACTTTGGCTCGTGGCTCGTGTATTTTGCAGTCTCAAGGCACACGTTTGGACACCAGCTTATCAGGCTGTTGGGAACGATTAGCCACGACCTTATTAGACGCGGCGCCATCGAGCGACTGCGCTGTTTTAGTGCGTCCCGGCGATTCGGTTACGCCAACTGCAGTAAAGCCTGCCGTCGTTCCCAAACCACCAACGAGTCACCCATGATTAGTCTCCAACGCTATCATGATCACTTAGCACAGTCGGAACCCATGTTGGCGACTGGTGTGGTATTACGGGTTGTTGGTTTGACGGTCGTGTCATCAGGTCCAGCGATGCCCGTTGGCGAAACCTGTACGGTGCGCGGTGCAGATGGCCGAGAGCGTACCGCGATGGTCGTCGGTTTCCGCGAAGGCGAAATATTACTGCAACCATTGGGCCATTTAGACGGTATTCGCCCAGGTGATTTAGTGACTTCGAATCGCTGCGGTTTACAGGTTCAAGTGGGACCGTCTCTTATCGGCCGAATTATTGATGGCATTGGCAATCCTATTGATGGTCGTGGACCTATTATTGGACAGGCACGACGCGGCATAATGGCTGAACCACCACCGGCACTGGGTCGCCAGCCCATTACGCGTATTTTGGAAACCGGACTGAAAGTGGTCGATACGTTATTCACGATCGGCAAAGGCCAACGTATGGGCATCTTTGCTGGTTCTGGTGTTGGTAAATCAACGTTATTGGGTGAAATGGCGCGACACGCACGAGTGGACGTCAATGTTATTGCTCTGGTTGGTGAACGTGGTCGCGAGGTCGGAGAATTTGTGGATAAAGTTTTAGGGGCTGAAGGCCTTGCACGTAGTGTGGTTATTGTTGCGACGAGTGATCGTCCGGCCGTTGAGCGATTGAGCGCCGCATATACCGCTCATACGATCGCAGAACATTTCCGCGACGGTGGTTTAGATGTTTTACTGATGATGGATTCAGTGACGCGTTTTTGCCAGGCACAACGCGATATTGGTCTAGCGGCAGGCGAACCGCCTGTGACTCGCGGCTTTCCTCCGAGTGCATTTGCTATTTTGCCACGTCTGTTGGAGCGCGCTGGTACCGGCATGATTGGTTCGATAACGGCACTTTACACCGTCTTAATTGAAGGCGATGACGAAAACGATCCGGTCGGCGATGCGGTGCGAGCTATTTTAGACGGACATTTATTCCTTAATCGCCGATTAGCTGGACAAGCGATTTATCCGGCAATTGATCCGTTGTTATCTGTAAGTCGTTTGTTAGTCGATATCGTCGAACGTGGACATTATCGCATGGCGATGAAAGCGCGCGAATTATGGAGCGAATACGAGCGCGTACGTGACTTGGTTGAAGTTGGCGCCTATCGCAAAGGTGCCGACACGCGGGTGGATCAAGCCATCGCTGCACATCCAAAATTATTAGATTTTGTCCGCCAAGATATTGGCCAGATCATCAAGCGCGAAGATTCGTTGAAGGCATTAGCGGCTATTGTCGGGGACGGTAGTAAATGAGTCACCAACCTCGATTCCAATCTTTGGTGCAATTGCATGAAACGCGCGAACGTGAGGCACGTCGTCAGGTCGGCGAATTAGAACGACAACGATACACGGTGCAGTTACGCATTGATGCGTTATTAGAAGAACGTCTCGTTGCCACAAACGGAACCAGTGTGCAGGCACGCGAACAATTGACTCGGTATTGGATTCATATTGACCAACAGCTGGTTTCAGTGCGGGCAATTATCGGCCAATTAGATAAAGACATAGAAAAGTCGCGCCGGGTATTGGCTGAAATACATCGTGCTCACGCCATCTTTATTAAATTACAAGAGCAAGATGCCAAACACGAGCGTCAACGGCGCGAACGACAAGATGCGCGGCGGCTCGAAGAATTTGCCTCCTTACAATATATTAACCGCCGGGAGATGCACCGATGAATAGTTTTATGCGAGCATTAACGGTCGGATTAGCGGCCTTATGCGTGGTTTTACTCACGGCAGGAATAACCGCCCTGATGTCGCTGCGTGGTAACGGAACGCTGACAGCGAAAAATTTACGAGCACACATATTAACCGAAGAGGAGCATAAGTGGCTAGAAGCGATGCATCATCGCGCGCCAGAACCAGTGGATATTCCAAAGGTGCCACCAGCAAATGAAACAGAAATGTTGAGCCATATTGCTGAAATGGCTGGCGCAGCGCACGCAAATCAATTAATGATGAGGCTACGGCGTCAGCAAGAAGCATTGGATGAACGGCAAACGTATCTTGATCAACAATGGGCCGATCTTCAATTAGCGAAGGCGGGACTTGAACGGATGCAACGGCAAGTTCAGGAACAAGAACGTGGCACTGAGCTTGCGAATAAAGCGCAAAGCGATGAACAAGCACGTTGGGCTGCGGCACAAGTCGCAGAAGCAA
>CANETI010000373.1 GCA_947440715.1 Planctomycetota bacterium
AACCTCGGTATATTCAACCATGTGATCTGCGCTTTTTCCAGAAACCACCACCTGCACTAAATGTCCGACTTTTTCGTCCGGGTGCGCCTTTTCTAATACTTTGGTAATAACATCGGTCTGTTCGCGTTCGGCTAAACCAATGACTGTTGGGTCGTCAACGGCGCCTAAAATATTATCGACTTGAATGTAAATTAAATGGCGAATACCGCCATCAACTAACCGCTGTAAATTGCCGCTGTTTACCAGCGCGGTAAAGCAACCGCCATGACCATCAGGATTTTCCAACAAGTGCCCAGGGGCCTGCAACAAGGCGCGTCCTGTTTCATCTAAACTGGGCACCGCACCCTGAGCGAAGAAATGGACTTGAGCTGGTTCGAGGCCAAAATATCCGTGCGCCTGAATAAAATCCCGCGTCTCACCGTCCGTTGCGGCACTGGTCATAATTAAAAATGGCACGGCTTTGCCGATGCGACGCGACAGTGCTAATACGCGTTCGGCGTGTAATTGAAAAATACTTTTACCTGAATGTGGAGCGATTTGAAAACAACCCTTTGGCGCATCGGAACCTAAACGCGTACCCTGGCCACCTGCGACCATTAATACGGCGACCTGACCTGCACGATACGCAACTTCGCCGCGCGTATTCAGATCTACCGCTGCGGCAGCGATCTCGGCCGTGGTCACTACGCGACTAGAACCGACCGCACCCAATGCGGGCGCTTCGTATGGCTGCTGTAATTCCGACCAATTGATGGCGGATAACCGCTCTAAATACCTGTCTCTGACTGACGATTCCAATGAAGACACCTCTGCAAGCAAATGTCCTTGTCCGCATTGGTTCAGCGTTTCAGCAAGAGCGAAATAATCAGCCATATGGTTTCCGATGGTTAGAAAGCGTGAAGCTCAGCCCTGCTTTTCAATCGAGATCTTGCCGAATAATATCATCGTCACTGGTTCAGGGCACATCGATGATATTTATTAGAGCGATTAGGAGTTCATTTCAAAAAATCGCGCAAAATGGCCAACATCGCTTGAGGCTGTTCACGATGGATAGCATGACCGCAAGGGTCGATGATTTCTAAACGTGCCTGCGGGATACGTGCCGCCATATCACGCATTATTTGCGCATAACGCTGATCATTGGCCCCAGCCATTAATAACACCGGCATACGTAATTCGCCCAAACGCGGCCATAAATCCGGCATCACCCCTGCACCCAAATACATTAGCGCATGAGCTAAACCCGTCGGGCTTTGATTTAATCGCAGACAACGTAATTGATGAATTTTATCGCGGCTATAAGGCTGTGCTGGTTTCAGCGCCGGATTGGATTCCCACCACGACACAAAAGGACCAATTCCATCTTCCATTAAAACTTCAGCGTAATGAGAGTCATGTTTTGCTCGGCGTGTACGCTCAGCGGCGTCGCTCAATCCAGCCGTCGAACTCACGAGCACCAGTCGCCGCACGCGCGCGGGATGATCCAACGCCAACTGCAACGCAATGCGCCCACCCATGCTATAACCCAAGACATCGCTATCGGGCGGCAGCTGCGCGGCCAATTCCGCTGCTATACTCGGCACCGTGGTTGTTGCCGGGCACGGACGCCAACCATGCCCAGGCAATAACGGGCAACGCAGCTCACAGCCCAACGGCTGCAATGCTTCGCTCCACGATTCATCAGTTTCGGTGAAGCCATGCAGAGCGGTGAGCATGCAACCTGATGTACGGCCCGATCACGCTAACGAAAGCTCGGATCTGCACTTGAACATAAATCAGCAAATTATCAGTAGATTTGTCCTCCGGATGAGGGTAAATTTCACTACCGCTTAACATTCCAGACCAACCATACTTATGACGTCTCAACTTACACCACTGGTCACCAAAGCTGCAACTGGAGATCCCGCCGCGTTTTCGGAATTGATGGTGGCGTTACACCAGGACCTCCGGGTATGGTTGGCGAGTTACGCTGCCAATAATGCCATGATTAATACGACGGAGCGCGAAGTTTGGACGATGCTGCGGCGCGAGTTGCTGTCCGGAGTTCCTGAAACGGCCATCACGCTGTTTATTCATCAGCTTGGCGGTTCTGTCATGGAACGCATTCTCAAATCCATGGGCAACGCCAGTCAGCGCAATGGCGACGCAGTGATGACTGTCATGACTACGGATGGACTTCATCGACTGGATCAGCCACACGCCCACTCAAATCAAGTTGCCAAAGACATCTTGGCCAAGCTGAGCACCCTCTCTGACCAGCAACGTTCACTTTTACACGAACTTCATGTTGAACATAAACCGCTCCATGAAATTGCCGAACAACAACGGATTTCTTTATCCACCCTCGCCACTCAAATGTTCGTGTTGCGACAGAAACTGTTCGGCATCAATGCTAGCGGTAAGGGTAAAAATGAAGAAATTGAATTAGCCACCATGATCGGATGCCACCTAGATGGCACGCTCATTCCCACTGATTTAGCCCGACTGCAAAATCGTATCAGCGCTCAACCAATTGATGCCTCGTTATTTGCCCAGCAATGTCGGGCCTTCGTCATACTCGGAGAATTACTTAACCCACAGTCTCATACCACTATTCGTTTACTGGCGGTTGAAATTGCCCAAGTCGCCAAACCCAAAACCCGCACCGATAGCAGCATGGTTCGGGCGGTTGACCGTGACACCACACAAGGCAAGCGTTTTGATTTCTCGAAATTACCGCCACCACCACCCATAGCACCGAGTTACCCTTTATTGCCATTCGTGATTGGAGCCGCCGCGTTAGTTGTCTTGGGAGTCATTACCCTTTTATTTGTTTGGGCCAGCCCGAAACCCATCGTCCCACAAGCAAACAACGAGAGCCCTCTTGAGCAAAAAACCAAAACCACGCCAACCGTTAGCGCAACTACTACCACATCCTCGGTTTTACCTTCTATTAACCATGCATCGGACTTAACCGCACAACGTCTACGTGGGATTAATCTTGGTGGCGAACGCGTTATAATTAAAGGCCATACTTTTATTAGCCAGCAAGAAGCCCAAACCGTTGGATTAACGGTCATCGCCAATTCAACACCTGCGAGCCCTGGGACAATTAGTGCACCTGGACTTGATTTCGATCAAAAAGTGCTGCTCGAATCAGG
>CANETI010000374.1 GCA_947440715.1 Planctomycetota bacterium
GCTATATTACGCATCCCGAAGTGCTCGACATTCGCTTTGTCGCGGCGCAATTCAGCGGTTCGCAAAATCCCACGCCCGCTCAAGCTGCCCAAGGACATACATCGTCGAAATTTTATATCGGTGCCGTTGCCTTTTGGGCTACTGGCCCTGGCAGCGACGTGGTGAAAACCTGGGGTGCGCTGCCAATCCCGAGCGATCTCGTGCAAAAACTCATTGCCCCAGGCGGAGCAGCCTTCATCGGCTTCGCCATTCCCGTCCACGATGTTGATCGCCCAATTTTACCACCGGGCACCGTGCGAGCGCGCCCAGCCGGTTCGACTTCGAATGTTGGCGACTTCGCCAAGCCGCTAGAAGTATTAACCGACCTGGATGCTTATGCCCGTGCTACGCTGAAAGATGATCAACCAGGCGTGTTAGCTAAGACCATGATTCGCACCGCAGCCAAGCAGACCGCCGTTGCGGTCGCCAGCCATCAAGTTGAAAAACAAAACAAAGATAAAGACGGTGTCGGTCAATTATTGGGACTGGCCGTCAATCTGATCGGCAGTGCGGCGATGACCTTTAGCGAGGTCGCCGACACCCGCGCCTGGACCACACTGCCAGATCACATCTCTGGCACCTTATTAGATCTTCCGGCTGGTCGTTATACCCTCACCATTGATACGGTTCTTGGTCCCGTCGAATGCGGCGGAGTTATCGTTGAACCTGGCCGCGTCGTGGTGGTACCAGTACGCACCTTCCCTGAACCATTGCGCTACCGCAGTGGTCAATAACCATACGCTTCTCAACAGCACAAGGAAACCCGCATGCGTCCCCTGACTTTCACCATTGCCGCCTCACTCGTTCTCCCGCTCAGCTTATCGCTGATGACCAGCTGCGGAGGCGGCACCCAAGTTACGCGCACTGAATCAAATGCCGTGCGTGATTTATCCGGCAATTGGAATGCGACGGACAGCCGCGTTACCGCCGAAGCCATGATCGCTGACTGCGTATCGCGCCCATGGATGGAAAATTTTACCAAAGCCAATAATCGCGCACCGGTGGTTAAAGTTGGCCGCGTTAAAGTGGTGACGAATGGCGACGTGGTGAACACCGAAATATTTACCAATGATTTAGTGCGCTCGCTCATCAACAGCGGCAAAGCCGAAGCGGTTGCCTCAACCAGCGAAGTCGACCAAGCGCGCGAAGAACGCAAACAACAAGACGTGAACGCCAGCGAAGCCACGCGCAAAGAAGGCTTTCAAGAAACCGGCGCTGACTTCCTAATTATTGGGACGATCAATGTTCAAGACGATCAAGCCGATGGTAAAATGCAAAAATTCTATTCCACCGACTTAAAAATGACCGATATCAAAACGCAAAAACAAGTGTGGATCGGTAATCACAAAATCGCCAAAGACGTGACTCGATCGAATTACAAATAATCGATTAATTGCTAAGCAAACGAGAAAACGCCGGCCATTTGGTCGGCGTTTTTTTTGCTTCATTTTGAAAAACGCAGTTAGATCTCGCTTTTACCGCCAACCTTCTACCGACTGCCTGGAGTAGATGATCCCAGGTGTAACCCAGCGATGAGCCACGGGTAACTCATGGCATAACACCAGGAGACCTCATCATGCGTACGATACTGACTCTCGCTTTACTCACTGCTTTGAGCACCGTTTTTAGCACCTCTGCAACTGCGGCATTAGTTGCTGACATTAATTTAGATCGCGTGCGCGAGGCTCCGGAAGCTGATGCCGTGCGTGAACGGTTAGCGGCGGTCATGCCCGCGCATATTCAGGAACGCATTGCGGCTTTAGCACAAGCCTTTGATTGTGATCCACGGCGTGATTTACATCGCGTGGTATTTAATTATCCCGATCAAGGCGCGGCGACGTTGCGCTTAGTCGGATTACCTGCGACGCGCATCGCCGAAGCATTAGCTAAAAAAGGCGGCGGCATTCCTGTATTGGGCGGCCTGACTGGTTATACGTTACCGAATCGTCCCCAGGCCGTGATGGTCGCGATCAATGACAGCGAAATGCTCATTGGTCGCGCGGATGCACTCAGCAGTGAAACCATGGCGCCACCAAGCCTCGCACCCATGAATAAAGAATTAGCACTTCATCTACGCTTAATTCCCTCGGACAAACCACGTGCAGAAATTATGACCTTGGTGCGCTCATTGACGCTCACGGCGAATGGACAAGGACATATCGTAATTGATGCCTCTGCGCACAATCACGCCGACGCCAACGAATTAGAACGACGTATGGAAGTGATAAAAAACTTAGCAAACATTGGTGCTGAAGGTTTGCTGCCGGGCCTGACTCGCGCTAAACAGTTTTTAGATGCCAGCGTTATGACGCGCGAAGAAGACCGTTTCATCATCACCATCGATATGCCGGAAGAATTACGCAAAGCCGCCATTGAACGAATGATCAGTCGCGTTGAACAACGCGTGGGGCAAGGAAAATAAAACCAATGTCTTCCGCCCTGAGCAATCGACTGCCAACACTAGCGAACGGATTTCCATCCGACACGCTAAGGCAACATGCTCAGGCACGACAGGCATCTATGAGCAACAACACAGCGGGTGCCCGCTTTATTGCCGAAAGTGCGGGCGATACTGCTGGCCATACGGCAGAGCGTGACCGCGCTGATGTCGCCTTGGTTTTAGCCGGAGCAGTCGATCATTTTGCCATTCTCGTTGATCGTCACCAAGGTCGCATCGTCAGTTATTTGACGCGCTTAGTTGGCCGCAGCGATGCTGAGGACTTAACGCAGGATACGTTTGTGCGCGCTTATCAAGCACTTGATCGCTTTGATCCCACTTATCCTTTTCGCGGTTGGTTATTAGTCATCGCCAGTCGACTCGCCGCCAATCATGCGGCAAAGCGGCGCGAAATTACAATGGGAGAACACAGCGATTCGACCCGGACCAACGAAACGCAAAATCCTGCACAGCAAGTATCTGAACATGACGCGGTTGCCCATTTGCAGCGCCGAATTGACGACGCGCTCGCCAGTTTACCGACCGATTCGCGCGCACTTTATGAATTACGTTTTCGTCAGGAGTTAAGCTTGAGCGAACTTGCACACCATTTCAACGTCAGTGAAAATGCGATTAAGGTGCGCGTTCATCGACTA
>CANETI010000375.1 GCA_947440715.1 Planctomycetota bacterium
CAGTTTAGCCGCCTTAGTTGGTGGCACCTTGGCAGAGGCGGATGCCCCAGACAGCATCAATGTGTTACCGGCATTATTAGGGACCAGTCAAACGGGACGCGATCACGTAATCGAAGAAGCTCGCGGCCTGAGCATTCGTGTGGGCAATTGGAAATACTTGCCAGCCGTCAAAGGAGAAAAGGTTGGTAAATATACCAATACGGAATTAGGCACCACGGATACCGGCGTGTTGCATGATCTGAGTAACGACCCAGGCGAAACGACCGACGTCGCCGCGAAGCACGCTGATAAAGTGGCAGAATTAAAAGCGAAACTAGAAGCGCTTCAGGCCGCGGGCCGCAGTCGATGAAAATAGAGCGATCGGATTTAACCCTTACAGCCCAACAATGCTTTCATCAACTCCACTCACGGTGATGACGAGTTGGGTTTTTAAATGATTATTTAGTGAATCTTGAATAAAGTTCAGGGTGCCACCGACGGAAGATGAACAAGACCCACAAGCGCCGTGATATTGCACGAACAACTCATCGCCTTTGAGGTCTACTAAATCAAGGCCGCCACCGTCGCTGGCGAGTGCCGGACGTACATGAATGTCCAAAACAGACTCAATACGACGAACTTTTTCAAATAATCCGACATCCGTCCAAGGTAATGCCGCCGCCGTGCCACCAGTGGCGACGACAGCGTCGGGCGTGGCTTTAGCACCTTGATGACGTTCGAGCGCTTTGCGCAGCACATAAAACGGATGGTCGGCGTCGGGATGGTTAGTGGCGACCAATTCCAAGACAGCGCCGCCGTCCGCGTCGCGCAATTGCGTATCCGCTTGGCGCGGTGTGAAGCGCGCGGCGTCTTCTAATGTGCGATTGATGGCTTGCTCGATCATTAAATCGTAAGCCGCTTTGAGGCCGTCTTTGGCCGGCGAACGGAAACGTCCATCGCGCACGATACCGGCTTTGTCGACCAATAACGTAATGGAGATATGCTCAGGAGCGTGGGCCGCACCGTGATCCGTGGTGACTAACGTTTGTTCTTTGGCCTCGGCGTTCGCCTCAGTCAATTCACCAAAGTGGCGCATCTCGCTCAGGCGGGAGATGGCTTTAGCGCTCAAAACATGGGTATCAGTTGGTGGCACGGCGTCGTTCCTAGGGCGGGTACGCTATGCCTTGATTGGCACAGAGACAGGGGCGATTGGGGGGATTTCGACAGGTGCGCCGTGGCGAGGAGGCCTTGTTCCCCCTTGATCTTGCCCCCCAATCTCCCTACGACGTCAGCCATGCTGCGGATTACCATCACTCGAATTACCATCGGCCACTAGCCGAACGCAGCGCAAGTCCCTTACCGTGAGCCTGATGTGCCCACTTGCCTGCTGAGTGCGAGTGGCCGTTAAATTCCTCCGCCATAACCAATTCGGCACACGGGCTAACGAAATCGACCATGACTACGACCTCATCTTCCTCTACTCCTGCTGTGAAGTTGGAGATCTACGACACCACGTTGCGTGACGGCACGCAAGGCGAGGGCGTTAATGTGAGCTTGGAAGACAAGCTGGCATTGACCAAAGCGCTCGACTGGCTGGGCGTGGATTTCATTGAAGGCGGCTGGCCCGGTTCGAATCCCAAAGACGTCGCGTATTTTGAAGCGGTGCGGTCGTTGAAACTCACGCATGCAAAGGTCACGGCTTTTGGTTCAACGCGCCATGCTAAAAATGCGGCAAAGGATGATGCGAATTTACAAAAACTGATCGAGGCCAAAGCCGATGTGATCTGCATCTTTGGCAAGACTTGGGACATGCACGTGACCGTCGCGTTGCGCGTGTCTTTAGAAGATAATTTAGAGATGATCCGTTCATCAGTGACCTATTTAAAAGAAGCCAGTGGTCGTCCGGTATTTTATGATGCGGAACATTTTTTCGACGGCTACAAAGCGAATAACGAATATGCGCTACAAACGTTAGAGGCTGCTGCTGCCGCTGGCGCAGAACGCATCATCTTGTGCGACACCAACGGTGGCGCGATGCCAGATGAAGTAGATGTCGCCGTGCGCATGGTACGTACGCGTTTACCAAAAGCTTTCATCGGTATCCATGTCCATAACGATGGTGGATTAGCAACGGCAAACACTTTGCGCGCCATTCAGGCCGGTGCTCGTCAAGTCCAGGGCACCATCAATGGTGTGGGTGAACGTTGCGGAAACGTGGATTTAACCACGGTTATCGCCAATGCAGAAATAAAACTCGGTTATCAATGTTTGCCTGAGGGTCATCGTCAACGATTGACGGAAATCAGTCGTTTGGTGTGGGAACGCATCAATGTGGTGGGTCCGGTTAATCAGCCGTATGTCGGACGCGCGGCGTTCGCGCATAAGGGTGGAATTCATGTCAGCGCGGTGCAACGCAATGCGCTGACCTACGAACACGTCACGCCGGAATCGGTGGGTAATGAACGTCGGATATTAATCAGTGAATTATCGGGCCGTTCCAATGTGCAGGCGAAATTATCTGAACGCTATCCGCAGTTGCAGGACAACGCGGTATTAAAAAGCGTCTTAGATGCCGTCATGGCGCGTGAAAATGCGGGATATAGTTACGAAGCAGCCGAAGCCAGTTTTGACCTGTTAGTGCGCCGCCAAGTAGGCGCGTACAAACCAGCGTTTGTTTTGCATCATTATCGCATTCATGGCCTGGGTACTCCAGGTGATGCGCGCGATTTAGTCGAAGCCACGGTTAAGCTGGATATCAATAATGAAACGCGGTTGTTTGCCTCGGAAGGCCACGGTCCAGTAGATGCATTAAGCCATGCATTAATGTCGGCGTTGATCCCGTCGTTTCCGCAGTTGAAGGATCTTCATCTCGTCGACTTTAAAGTGCGTGTGGTCAACAGCGCTGATGGTACTGCAGCTAAAGTGCGCGTGCTGATTGAGCATAAATACCACGGTAAATCGATAGGAACCATCGGCGTTGATGAAAACATCATCGAAGCCAGTTGGAAAGCCTTGTGCGAAGCGGTGGAATACACGCTGACGGTCGAGTCGAAGAATTAATTCTTCGCTGCTGCGCTTTGTGCCCAGGAATCTGGGAGCAAAGCGCGGCGCCCTGCTGATTGCCCAATCCTTCCGACCTCCTAGCGTGCG
>CANETI010000376.1 GCA_947440715.1 Planctomycetota bacterium
GAACATCACCTCGCTCAAGGCATCAGCACCTGACCCTTGCGCCCGTTGTTCCACGTGGAACATCCCCAAACCCCATGCCACCAATTATTGCCGTATCTAATCAGAAAGGTGGCGTCGGTAAAACGACGTCTGTGATTAATTTAGCTGCTGGATGTGCCTTAGCAGGCCTCAAAACCTTGGTGGTTGATAATGACCCTCAGGGTAATGCGTCTAGCGTGCTCGGAGAACGAGGTATTGGACCCTCAATTTATGAAGGTGGACAGCCCCTCGCTTCAGGCCAACGAGCAAATTTGTGGATTATCAATGCTGGTAAAGACCTATTGGAGCAAGAACAACGCCTAACGCGCCAATCAGGCGGTCGATTAGCGCTTAAAGAGCGATTGGCTCCCCTCGTTGATCGCTTTGATGTGATCTTTATTGATTGTCCGCCGAATTTATCGCTCCTTCCTATCAATGCTTTGCTGGCGGCGAACCGATTACTTGTTCCGCTTCAATGCGAATACTACGCCCTTGAAGGACTCACTCAGTTATTGGCGTATGTTGAAGACTTGCGCGCGACAACCCAGGCGACGATTTCGCTCAGCGGCATCTTATTGACCATGTATGAGCCAAATTTTCCCCTCGCTCAACAAGTTGAACGCGAAATTCGACACCACTTTGCCGCAGAAGCGCTCCAAACGGTCATTCCGCGCGATGTTTCGTTAGCAGCAGCGCCTAGTCACGGCAAAACTATATTTGACTACGACCCCCTTAGTAGAGGTGGTCTTGCTTATCTCTCTGCAACCAAGGAGCTGCTCCATGGCTTTAAGTGATAACAGCCTCGGCCGCAGTTTGAGCGATGTGTTCGCTAAGACCATCCGCCGCGAACCACCAAAAGGATATCTGGAAATAGACCTCGGGCTCATCACGCCCCCAACTTCAAACCCCAGAACCGACTTTGATCAACAGGCGTTAGAGGAACTCGCTGCCAGCTTACGACTACACGGCATGCTGCAGCCCATTGTGGTGATGAAGCGCGAGGTGGGCTATGAAGTGCTTTCCGGCGAGCGGCGTTATCGCGCGGCAAAACTGGCCGGACTCAGCACCGTACCGGTGGTGGTGCGTGACGAACAGAATCCGCAACACCTCGCCGAATTACGCCTGATTGAAAATATTCAGCGCGAAAATCTCAATGCGATCGAATTAGCCAAGGCCTACCAAGCCCTCATCGAGTCCCACGGTCTCACGCACGACGCCCTGGCTGAACGTGTGAACAAAGAACGCAGCAGCATTAGCAATGCGCTGCGATTACTCGCCTTACCAATTACGTTACAGCAATTAGTTGGCGACGGTTCTTTATCTATGGGACATGCGCGCGCGTTAGTTGCGATCAGCGACCCCGTCTGGCAACAGGCCCTAGCACAGCGTGTCGTCGATGACGGCTTATCGGTCCGCGAAATAGAACGCTTAGTAAAGCAGGGGCCCAACACAGCTCCACCCATAAACGAAAAGGTTACCAAAGCTCCACACATTCGTGAATTGGAAACCAATTTATTTCACCTGTTTGGCACCCGCGTATCGGTGAAAGAACGCGGCGGCAAAGGATCCATGACGCTCTATTTTGATAGCAAAGATCATTTTCAGCGCGTCGTGGCGATTATGGATCGCATCGTTAAACAATCGAACAGCGTCAGCCCACCAAAATAATTTTACTCTGTTACGACCTGTAAAAACAATAAACCCCGCAGCAAACGCTGCGGGGTTTATTTACATGCCTATCCTTTTGTAAGGATTAGCCGCGAGCGCCAGCCGCCTTGAGTTTTTTCTTCTCTGGTTTGGCGGCCTTAGCAACCGCTTTAGTTAGCTTGTTTTGGCCGTGACGCAGCGCTGCCTGAGCGGCTGCCAAACGTGCAATAGGCACGCGGAATGGCGAACAGCTGACGTAAGTCAGGCCGATTTTGTGGCAGAATTCGATGGTCGAAGGATCGCCACCGTGTTCGCCGCAAATGCCGTATTTCATACCTGGGCGAACTGGCTTCGAGCGTTCGATGGAAATTTCCATCAACTTGCCCACGCCGGTTTGATCGATCGAAGCAAACGGGTTCGCCTTCACGATGCCCAGCTTCTGATAATAAGGCAGGAACTTACCCGAATCGTCGCGCGACATGCCCATAGTGGTCTGGGTCAAATCGTTGGTGCCGAACGAGAAGAATTCTGCGTGTTCGGCAATCTCATCGGCGGTCAATGCGCCGCGTGGGATTTCGATCATGGTGCCGACCATGTACGCCAATTTGGTTTTGGCGGCTTTGAATTCTTCGGCAAAGACACGATGGACGATATCAAGCTGATGCTTCAGTTCTTGTTGGAAACCAACTAACGGAATCATCACTTCTGGAACGACTTTCTTGCCGGTTTTCTTGGCCACAGCCAAAGCTGCGCGCACAATGGCGCGGCTCTGCATTTCCGTGATCTCTGGATAGACGATACCTAAACGGCAGCCGCGATGGCCCAACATCGGATTGAACTCATGTAATGAGTGTCCCAATGCTTCAACGCGTTCATACTTCACGCCCAACTTTTTGGCCAACGCTTCGATTTGCGGTCCGCCTTGTGGCAAGAATTCATGCAACGGAGGGTCAAGTAAACGCACGGTGACTGGACGACCAGCCATCGAGGTGAAGAGACCTTCAAAGTCTTTTTGCTGCACGGGCAACAACGACGCTAATGCACCGTTGAAGTGCGAAATAGCTTCGCCGTATTGACCTTTAAGACTGGCCAATTTTTGATCGTCGCCCTTCGCTTCTTCAGCTTCGGCTTTGTATTTGGCGTAGTCTTCAGCGAACAAAATCATTTCGCGCACTGAATCGATACGGTCACCTTCAAAGAACATGTGTTCCGTGCGGCACAGGCCGATGCCTTCTGCGCCGAATGCGACTGCATTTTCGGCTTGGTCAGGTTGATCCGCATTGGTGCGAATGCCCAAAGTGCGGAACTTATCGGCTAACTTCATGACGAAGTCGTAGGCTTGGAACAATTCGCTTTGTTGTGGTTTCATGGTCTTAGCGACCAACACCTGTAATAATTCACTATCCGAGGTTTTCACTTTACGGCCGTAGACTTTACCCGTCGTACCGTTGATCGCGATATTC
>CANETI010000377.1 GCA_947440715.1 Planctomycetota bacterium
CAATGGCGTTACATTCATTATCCGAATCATACGGAGGAACTGTATAATCTAACCACCGACCCGAACGAATGGACAAATCTGGCCAGCCAACCAGCGTATAAAGAAATTATAGATGGGCTTAAAAAGCAGGCTCCGACAACTTTTGCAACTGCAGGCCCTAATTCAAATGAACTCAAATTAGTCAATGAGGGAGAGCAGTTTCATTGGGAGATGAAAGAAAAGAAGCCGGAGAAAAAGAAATAAGGGCACAAATGCCTAGCAATTGGTATTCGGACCATAACGAATACCAATGAAGGGTGACCATGGGATTTGGATGAGATGGCAACAGAGTTGTTTTTTTACCATTGGTGGGATAAAGACCAAATTTCCAGACGAATAGTAATCCTCGCTTAGAGACGCCTTCACGTTTTGATTCATCAGCATGAAGCCAGTGAGCGGTAAACAGAACCAGCTATGGTCTGTACTACTGAGTCTACTCTGCTGGAGCACTTATGCGGTTAATCGGTGTCTCTGTGATGTTCATGATGACCACCGTGCTGTTTGCGACGGAGACGATGTGGAGCCCAGCGGAATTTAAAGTGATCTCTGGGCCCGCGTCCCCGTCGGTGAGTTTGGCGGTGCGCCTGGACGGAACGAATTTGGTAATTGCGGTTGAAGCAGCGGTGTTACTTGGTGGTGAGCCCACAGTGCGCATTGGTGCGGCGGCGGCAAAGACTCTGATGATTGATGCGACGCCGGTTAAGGGAGTTGCTGCGGTTCGTCGCCTCACGGCTTCTATTCCAGCAACGTCATTAATCGCAACGGCAGCTGACTGGAAACAATTACGCATAGGCGTTGCCGTGTCTTGGAGTGGCGGCCCAGATCATGTGCCGCGCGTTACGGAGCGTTTCCGTCATATGAATGGCGCTACTCATTTAGGATTGGATTCAAATTCTGCTATGTGGCAACCATTCGACTTGGATGAAAATACCACCCAAGTAGCGGATCGACGTAATCGAATTGTGGTGCCAATAATACAACCCATTGATGGACGGGTGACGGTGGTTATCGAATCATCAAATCATAAGCGGTTACGTAATTTAGTAGGCGGCATTGATGTCGCAAAAGGCGCTCATGAGATTGCCTGGGATGGATGTGATGATGATGGACAACCATTACCACCTGGTTCGTATCAATGGCGCGCCGTGCATCACCCGGGATTAATTCCCAGGTATTTAATGTCTTTTGGTAATGGTGATAACACCAGCGCGGACTTTAAAGGCTGGGGGCCAAATCATACGATATTGACGGCAGCTGCGGCAGCAGGTTCCTGGACGGTTGTGGCATCACCCATGACAGAAGGCGGCGACAATATTGTCGTGTTAGCAGCGGATGGAACCAAGACCCAGGGATTTATTTCACCGATGGGCATGGGCATGTGGACGATTACACCAGCAATTATCGGTGATGTTTTATATACCGCTAATGACGGGATGGCATGGGGCGATCATTTTGATCCACTTAAAAAAGGGGCGATTGGTCGACTTAAAATTTCGCTGGCACGCTATGATTTGAAGGGTGAACGTTTAGTCGAATATAATGGTAAACGATTCGTCGAGTTATTTGCCGTCGAAGTAGGGCCAGGAGCGAAAGATAAGGATCATGAAACCGTTAGCCTGACCGGCATGGCAGCATTCAAAGGCCAATTATATATTGGCAATAAACGCCAACAGACGCTCATGATAGTTGATCCAGAAAAAGGCACGGTAACGGGCGACATTACGTTGCGTAATCCTGGTGCCTTAGCGGCGACGGCGACTCACTTATATGCGGTATCTGATGGTGCGGTGGTGCAAGTCGATCCAGCGAATAAAAGTAATAAAGTGATCATAGCCAAAGGCGTTTGCGATCCCCGTGGATTGGCGATTGATGGTCAGGGGCGCTTTTTAGTAACTGATGGAACCACGCACACGTTGCGAATATTCGATGCCAGTGGTCGTAAAGTAAAAGAACTAGGGAAACCAGGTGGTTATTATGTTGGACCATACGAAGCGACCCGCATGGTCCAGCCACGCGGGGTGGCGGTGGCAGCAAATGGTTGGGTCTGGATTGCGGAGAATCGCGAAAACCCGAAACGGATTTTAGCTTGGGATATTGAGAGTGGAAAAGCCGTCTGCGAAAAATACGGCACACCAAGTTATGGTGGATCTGGCTGCGCCGTTGATCCGCAAGATCATCGCCGTTGGATTGGTCTCGGTTGCCAATGGCAGATTGATTTCGACAAAGGAACCGCGGTGCCAACGCAGGTGTTAGGCAAAGACGATTATCCACTGCATTATCGTTACGTACATCAATTTGATCAGACGTGGATTATTGCCATTCAGCAAACCACCGGTGTGTATTTACAAAACAAAGATGGTTCATTGCGCCATGTCGCTGAAATTGGTTCTGGTCATCGGATTCATCATTACCACCACGAAAAACCACCTCAGGGATATATTGATGCATTCAACCGTAACTTTCCTGATCGTGTAGGAAAACATGATGAGAAAGGCCCAGGCTTTTTGTGGCGAGATAGTAATGGCAATGGAAAAATGGAGGGGGACGAATTTGAGTTTATTACCGGCACGCAAGATTTTGCTGGCAGCTATTGGGGTCACGATGTCGGAAATGATTTGACCTTACGCGTACCCGTTCAAGTCGACGGTAAACGTCGTCTTTTATCGTTAACTCCGACAAAAATAGATTCCGGCGTTCCTAATTACCCAACGCTCGCAGAGGCTTTATCCAAAGCGGTGGCAGTTGATCTTGGTACCACACAAGTAGAAACGTGGGTTGATCGTTTTGGGACGCTCATGGCCAATAGTGACCCCGATATGCGTGCATTCGCACCAGATGGCTCATTAAAATGGTCGTATCCCAATAAGTGGAGCGGCGTGCACGGCAGTCATAAAGCACCATTACCAGAAACGGGTGTCTTACAGGGTTGCTTATTCCCGATGGGAACGGCGCCCTTAGACGACAAAAGCGATGTCTTTGTGATGGTCGGAAATCACGGTCGGTATTTTGTCATGACCAGCGATGGTTTGTATTTAGATGAATTTTTCAAAGATGTGC
>CANETI010000378.1 GCA_947440715.1 Planctomycetota bacterium
ACCAAATGGGTGAACGGGAAACGGAGAGGATGATTGCATTTTTCCAGTCGAATGCGACTAGAGGAGGCGGGCAACTGCTTTTTTCAGGATTATAAAAATTTAGACAATTAACCGCAGGGTGATTTGTGCGCGGATTTTTTCAGGCGGTATTTAATTGATATAAGGCAGATTTTCTTCCGTACAGGCTAACCGCCTTCCTTACGCGCCTTGGTGGCGACATACAGTCGCTCGACTTTTACTCTTGCCCATTCGGTCTTGCGGAGAAATTGAAGACTCGACTTCACTGAAGGATTCGTGGTGAAACAGCGAATAGGGATGATGTCACTCAGCTCGTTCCATCCATAACAGTCGACCAGGTAGGTGACGATTTGCTCTAGCTTGACGCCATGTAGGGGGTCGTTTGATTGGTTTTGATTGTGCATGTCGCAATATTGTGGTTTCGATTGGGAAAGGCAAAGCTTTAACGTAAGCATAAAGTAATTTTAGCGAACGATAAACGTGGCCCGTAAAATTAACGTTGTTTTTCCGCATCCGCACTCATCAATTTGCAGACAAAGGTCGGCAGCAAAAGTGAAAATTAGTGGTTTTCTAAGTTCACGCCATTTGAAGCGCTGGTGCTCGTAGGAGTTTTTTACTCATCCAAAGCTGATTTATTGCGCTGCAACGGCTTTCCGAAATACTTCCTCTTCAAGGACGAATTCTGGCCACTGGACCTTGGTCAGCCACTGATCGATAGCGGCGTTCGAATCACCTAAGGTGTTCAGCTGTTGCTTCGCTTCTGTTATGGTGTTGTGAAGCTTCGTGCACTCTGTTTGAATAGCGGCAATTTCCCCAGCTTCAGGTGCAGCCAGAGCGCGCTGCATGCGTTGGCGTAAATTCGTTATGCCAATGGTGACATTGGCATGAGACTTTGCCTTTATTCCTTCAGTCGTGACCGCTGTCACGGGATCCGCTGGCAGTACATCATTGTTTGTTTGCAGCCATTTATAACCGGCTACTAACACAAAAATAATGGCGGCAAAAAGGAGAAGCTTTTTCATCAGCCCGTTAGCTTTTTAATTTTGCATTGACCTGCTGTTCGGCGACGACCCAGTCATTAACATCATTTCCCTGTGAGAAACCGCGCGCTTCAGCTAAATAATAGGCCGCTTCAGCAATCATTTTCATGCGTTCGGCAGGAGATATTTGGGTTGCGACGGCCGCTGATTTTGACTTGCTTGGTGATTTCGCAACGGTCTTGATTTGAGACTTTGCGATGGATTTTGCGGCAGCAACGATGGGCGCTTTTTTAGCGGTTACGGGTTTAGTAACGGATTTGATTGCCACCTTTTCTTCGCTGGTGGTTTTCGTTGCAGCTTTATTAACAACTGTTTTTTTTGATTTTGCCATGTGAGGTAGTCCTTTCCTCGCGACTCTAAGTCTGGTCGTTAGGTGGCAAGGTCGCATTTCTATTCCAGTGGGCCGAAGTTGCCGAAAGCGCATAAAAGATTGGTGACTTGCTGTGACTTACAGCCACAAATGATGCTGCCACCCTAAAAATTGGCATAATCACAATGAAAAACAGATTGGAGAGTTAGCAACAATGACGAATTTCCCCCGTATGACTTGTTTCGTTTGATTCCATTGCCATAAATACTCGCCTCCAAACGCAGCCTCGAGCGATTCCAACGTCATGGCCAGACGGAGATTACGTGCGCCGAGTCTTATTAGTTGATGATGATGATGCGGTACGAACTGCACTGAGCATGCTCCTTCAGCGCGAGGGCTGGGAGGTATGTGCCTGTAGTAGTGTCGATGAAGCCGAACGTATTTTCACCATGGCTCCCTGCGATGTCGTGCTGTCCGATTTAGTCATGCCAGAAAAAGGCGCGATGGAATTGCTCGCCTTGCTACGTCAGCTGGATTCTCGACTCGCCTTCGTCGTGATGTCTGGTTATTTGACCGATGAGCGATTCAAAGAAGTGCTCCATGCTGGGGCGAGTGATTGTTTAAGTAAACCGTGCGAGACCGATGATTTAATTCGTGCGCTGACACGCGCTATTGTTTTGCGTAGCAGCGTTCAGACGCAAGGCGGTCTCAGCGGTGATCACGCGATGGTGGTGAGCGTGCCCGCGCAACTTAAACAGCGTGCCGCAGTTATGACTCAAGTGGATCTGGCGGCACAAGCCGGAGGTTTCGATTTACGCCGCAATCGAATTTTAATGGCCTTGGATGAAGCCTTTACTAATGCGGTGGTGCATGGCGCAGGTGGAAATAGTAAATTATCCATCGAAGTGCGCGCCTCATTCTCCAAACATGGTGGCGTCGTTACCGTCAGTGACCCTGGCCCTGGATTTGATCCGACCTTGGCCGAAATCGTAAAAGACGAAGCGCACCGTCAGCGCGGTTTATATTTAATTCGCGCAGCCTGCGATGATACGCGTTGGATCGGACGAGGAAATGTTTGCCAGATGGTATTTAAACAACCGCCAGCAACGGAAGTCATTCCAAGTCAGCATACCACAGCGATAGATGGCGCGGCGAAATTGCGCAAACGCGTCACCACTAGCTGCAAATTGATGACGATAAAGAAAGCACAACCGTAAGCATCGAGCTTTTATTGACGCTTAGGTTCGCGCTAAAAAAACCGTTAGGCCATAGAATCGCGCACGCGACGCATCGTCGAGGTCGTCTGCTCAATCATCGTTAACGCAGTGTCTAATGCGGCAAGGGCTTCAGCTGGATCAGTATTGGTAATAGCAGCACGGATATTATGCATGGCCGTATCTAATACCAAACGTGCATCGCCTAAATCTTCGCGTTGCTTTGCGTTGAAACGTTTTGGTCCTTTAGTTTCGATATCACTCATAACGTTCTCCGGTAACAAAAACGCCTGCCGCATCGCGACAGGCGTTAAGCAGTTTGACGCGTGCGTCGATTTAGGGCAATGGCTTGATTTTGATGTTCTTGAATTCGACCAAGGCACCATGGTCTTGAAACATCAGGTACCCTTTGCGTGGGAGCGTGGCCATCGGGATTTTAAATTTGCCTTGTGG
>CANETI010000379.1 GCA_947440715.1 Planctomycetota bacterium
CATTGCTGGTATCGCATTTGGCGTCGGCTACCACTCGATGACCAATAAAGTGAGCTTGAGCGGCAGCGGTACTAGCGCCACACTTGATGAAGATTACCAATTTCCCGTTCTTGCTTTGCGTGGTCATGTAAACGTGCCGGTGTTGTTGTCGCTCGGCGCAGAAGCGAAAATCCATTGGATGGAAATTAGCTACCTGGATAACAAAGTCAGTTATATCGATGCCGCCTTACAAATAACCTGGATGCCGTGGAATATGCTCGGATTTATGGGCGGTTATCGTTATCTCGACAGCAATATCACGTTCAAAAGTCCCAGTGGTATCAACGCCAGCGCCAAATTAGATTTATCTCTGGGTGGACCATTTCTGGGGATGATTGGGAAATTTTAATTCGCACCTACTGATTTTACCAATTAGGCTCCGGAATTTTGTCCGGATACTAACTACGTAACGCGCGAATAATGATTTCTGCTTGGGTGGTGCGTTCGTCTGGCAGCATTAAACACACGCCACTCAAGCGTTGACGCCAGTGGGCTAAAAAGCGCAGTACGCCTTTGGCATCCTCATCTGGATCGGCAGATAAGCGTCCTTTGAGGCGATCGGGAACCGACAGGCTGGGCAATTCGTTATCGATTTCATCCGCCGTTGCAGCATCTGGTAAAACTAATATTTCCGCAAACAACGGCACGCGTAAGTTCATACCCGTCATGAGTGCACGAAATTCACCTGGCTGATAAATTGGCTGCAAGGTTAAAAAATCCGCCGCCGCATACGTTTCTGCTACGCCAACACTACCTAATTGATGTGCACGCGCCGAGGACAACCGTACGCCAACCGTAAACGCCGTTGGTTCTTCTAAACGCGTTCCGGCCAAATCGCGGCCATTATTTAATGATTTCACCAATCGCAGTACTGCTGCGGCTTCGCAACCAACCGCCGTCACATCAATGCGCGTTTCGCTACTAAAGACACCATCGTCAATAATCACCGTGCGAATGCCGACCAAGTGCGCATTGAGCAACATGTCCTGCGCCGCTGGCAAACTCGTATCCGCGGCAATTAAATCGAGAATAGCTGGCTTTCCGGTAGCGTCTTGCAAATGGCGCAAACGTGCCGGTAAGCGAGCACCACGTTGAGCTCCCGGCCATCCGTTGAGCAAGCCAATAACATCAGCTCCTGCCTGTCCTAAACTACGCAAAGCATTCGCACTACGAGTCGGACTTAAACGACCGGGAACCAACGCCATAATAGGAAAGCGCGCCGTAATTAACGGCGATGGTGGCGGTATGGAAAGTTGCTGAGGATGTTCGGCGTCGGATACGGCTTCTGGCTCGATCATTCCTGCTGGGACTAAAGCCACGCCACTGAGCGCTTTCGCCGCCGCCGCAATGTGTTCTGGCCCAACGCCGCAACATCCGCCGATTAAACTCGCACCAGCAGCAATGTAAGCTTTACTTTGCGCAATAAAATAATCCGGACGTAAATGATAACGAATCGTACCATCAACGCGGGTAGGAAATCCCGCATTTGGACGGGCAATAACCGGCAAGTTTGACACTTGGGCCAAACGTGCAATCACCGGTACCAAGGCACGCGGGCCAACGGCACAATTAATACCAACGGCCGTTGCGCCAGCAGCGGCGGCAGCGCGAGCAAATTCGGCTAATTCCGCGGGATCATCGCGATCTAAACTGCGGCACACCAACACGGGTAAACGCGAAACACGATGAATGCCATTGAGTGCCGCAACCGCCTCGGTCGTCGATGGCATGGTTTCGGCAATAAATCCATCGACTCCCGCATCGGCCATGGCCATGGCCACTTCAGCAAAGGCTTCTTCTGCTTCGCTGGTGGTCAGATCAGCACCCACAATAGGCCCTAATGGTCCAATACTACCCAACACAAACACACGATGCCTATCTCTTTGTTGAGCCGCAAGGCGAGCTAACCGCACACCCGCGCTGGCATAACGCACGACCAATTCTCGGTCACCTTGCAGACGATAACGATTCACGCCGAAGGTGTTCGTCGTCAACGCTTCTGCTCCAGCAGCAACATAGGCCGCATGAACACTTTGTACGACATCTGGATGATCACAATTTGCACGCGCTATGGCAGCCGCCGAAATACCACGAGCAATTAATTCGCTGCCCATGGCGCCATCGAGCACGAATACACCTTTGACCATACGACGTTCAAGCGCACTACGAAGCGGCTTACCACCTGGGGCACCCACCACGTGTCGCGCTAATAACGTCGCCAAACGATCGGCAACATCTGGACTGAGATCAAGATTTGGGCCACCCAATACGCGGGCAATCACGCTGCCATCAACGACTGGTCGCGAATCGGCTAAACGCTCCGCTGCAGCAGCGGTGGCTTCTAGTAAAATGGTTGTGGTCAGCGCACCGACTCCGCCTGGAACCGGTGATAAGGCCGCAGCAACCGCGGCAACAGATGGATCCACATCACCAACAGTCACGCTTTTACCATCGGCTCCGTTCACACGATTAATACCGACATCAATGACGATGGCACCGGGTTTAATATGTTCGGGGCAAATCAGTCCCGCACGACCAACCGCCACCACCACGAGATCGGCCTTGCTCGTATGGGCGATTAAATCTTTGGTGTCGATATGACAAACCGTCACCGTTGCGCCAGCGGCTAATAATAATTGGGCCACTGGCTTGCCGACAATAATAGAAGCACCAACCACGACGGCATCAATACCACGCAGTTCTTTGCCGAGTAAATGACAGGCATGTCTGGCCAACTCAACGGCGGCTACTGCCGTGCACGGAGCGGCGACCGGTTTACCCGCCAACACCAAACCTAAATTCGCAGGGGACACTCCCTCGACATCTTTATCTGGCGACAATAAAGCTTGCGCCTGAAAATCGCTGAGCCCATCGCCAATTCGTTCTGTGGTGCCTGGAACGAAACGGCGCAACGGACTTTGCAAAATAACACCATGGACGGCGGAATCGACATTCAGTTCTTCAATGACTTCACTGAGGTCTTCTTGCGTCGC
>CANETI010000380.1 GCA_947440715.1 Planctomycetota bacterium
CAACAATTTCAGCATTCAGCAAGAAGAATATTCTACGATTTTCATCGTACACGCCATTCTTACTGAATAGACGACCAAGGAACGGAATATGACTCAGGAACGGAATGCCAGAATGCGTACGCTGACGCAAGGAACTCGTAAAACCACCGACCATAAGCGTGCCTTTGTCTGGCATCATCACGGTTGAACGCAACTCTCTCACTTCAACGTTTGGCAATTCAATCGGATAATTAAAGAAGCCATAAATAATTAATACGTTACCAGCAGCACCGATGCGCGGAGCTACGATATTTTCAATGATAAACTGAACCGGCAATACCGACGTAGGGCGCACTTCGAGCGTAATATATTTACGATCTGAACTAACTACTGGACGAACATCTAAAATATTTCCGTAGTTCAGGACTTCGATTTTGGGATCAAAGGTATAGTTCACAATATCATAGTCAGCGATATAAGCATATTGATGGATAAACGAGGTATGCGCGCGCTGACCATTAAAACACGTAATCGACGGGTGTTCCAATAATTGAGAATCCGTTTCCTGTTCGAACGCCGTAAACAGAGCATTCAATTGGTCTTGCCCTAAGAAGCTGTTGAAATTCAATGACCCGTCTATGTGTAAACCGCGCTGAACCCCATTGGATGCCGTTGATGCTGAAGCATTATTGGGCATGGTCTGGGTTAGCGCACCATTATAGGCCGTGGAATTGTTGAGACGCAAATAACCATCGCCGCCATCGCCGGCACTGTTAGAATCAACATTAGGGACTCCATTCGTCCCATTAATTAACTGCGGATAGGCCGTGTTGTTCATGACATCCGTGACGTTTCCGCCATTCGGATTAGTGTCCGTGAATTGGACACCGATTTCTTCAAAAAAGCCCTTCTTCACATCCAAAATCTGCACACTGATGTGAACTTGAAGCGATTGTTGATTGCGCATATTCGCAAGTAATTGCTCGAGTAAGTTATGCACTTCCGGGGTTTGACTCACAAACAAGGTCGAGCCACCGCGCTGCGTAATACCAGTGCCTTCGATTTCCCAACTAGTCGGCGCTACGTTCTTTTGCAGGAACTCGACCAATTGATCTGGATCAAGGGCTGGCGCATCCGTTGCCGCATCCATTTTAAACAACGAAAAGCCACCACCGCCGCCGCCGCCGGCACCAGCATTGAAGGCCAGTTCACGACCGGGGAAGTCTTTTACCGGAGAGACTAAATCGGTAACATCGTACATTTTCAAATTAATGGCACCCTTAATGGGCTCCGACGAAATGAAAATTGCCTGATTTTGCAAAGCCATTTTTAAATTAGTGAGCTGCAGAATCCATTTCAGCGCATCTCCATAACGCATGTCCTTAACTTTTAAGCTAACGGTGCCGCCGCCCTTTGCCACTACGTCTGGAGCAATAATAATGGTGGTGCCAGTGACCTGACGCAAGAAATTGATAACGTCTTCAAGGCCCGTATCTTGGAATTCAAATGTGATGCGCTGTTCGAGGCGTTCGCGCAACTGAGCGACCCATGGCTCTTCTTTGCCCGATCCCAATTCTTGCGGTTTACGCAAGGAACGGATTTGCCAGTCTTCAGGATACACCAACAATTCATTTTGCGGAATTAGGGACTTGTGCATTTCTTCATGAACACGCGCTAAACGTTCTAAGCGATCTTCGCGATAACGATCATCGAATTGATTGTGACCAGCGCGACGAGCATCAAGATAGAGACCACGTGCATCTTCACGGCGGCGATCTAATTCATAGGCATTCCAAGCATCAACTTCAGCGCGCTTATAATCTTTACGAGCGTACGACGCTTTAGCGCGAGCCAACAATTCATCGACCTTCGCCTTCAATGCGGATGCCTGTGCGTCCGATTGTTGACGAGCGCGATCAGCAGCTTCATTGCGCTGTTGATCTTGTTTATTCTTGGACATATCGCGAGCTTTGGCGCGAGCCTCTTGCTTCTTCGCCGTCACCTGCGTGGGCAAAGTACCCCAATCAAATTCATAAGGGAAACTACGCAAACCAACATCAACGCGATCATAGTCCAATTCTGCGCCAGCGTAGTCGCCAGTCTGCATTTTTTTGTCGCCGCTTTCCATTAAGGAAGCTAGTCGCACGGCAATTTCCTGCGTTTTCACATCTTGCTGCGCGTGATACCACGACGCCGCCATTTGCAGACGATTGTCACGCTGACTCAGCACGGCCAATACTTCTTGACGTAATTGTTGAGCGCCAGCGTGCGATGGAAAAATGCGAATCGCTTCGTCAACTAATTCCCGCGCTTCGACAAAACGTGCGTCTTGAAAAGCCGCACGAGCGGTCACGTACTTATGCTCGGCTTCAATTTGCGCCTGAGTCAGAGCGCTGCCTTGGAATTCTTTCCAAAAGGCCTCCTGGTCTGGCGTCATCGCTGGCTTAGGCGGATTATTGCCCTCGCCTGCTGCCAAAGGCAATGCCATAGCCATAAGAACGGGTACGAGGGCGGTCAGCCGTGAACTGGACATCGCAACTCCTTGGTGCAAGGGCAGCTAAAACAGCTGCAAAATCGTGGCCACATCATTCCAGCAGCAAGAAAACCGCACACACGCGCTCTTCTGCCTAAATCTGTGTCGCGTTTATAGCGACGAGACACCTGGGATGATCGGGCCGGGTGGAAACGTAGGTACCGTGGCCCAGGAAAAAACCCCCGCCCGTTCCCCGTGTAGCTTCGTGTCACTCACGGTGACGCTGTTTTTGCTGCGGTGAACCACGCACCGCCAGTGCTGGACCAGACGGTATCACTTTGGTTTAGCTCCAAGGACGGTTTACGTCTTGAGCTGTGATCTTGGTTCAGCAGTGACTAGAGCGATTCTACCGGCGCCATAAACCTAAAGCTCATTGATTAGCTTGCCGTTCTATCACACCTCGTAAACGCAATACGCCTCCATGAGCAATCGCATGGAGGCGTATTTGTTGTAAGCGTCAAACCAAGCCCACTAGCGAATTAATTTCCCCATCTTTATAACCGCGCTCCAGGAGGTC
>CANETI010000381.1 GCA_947440715.1 Planctomycetota bacterium
ACCTGCGGCATTTGCGCACGGTGACGATGCCGTTTCGTTATTGGTCGGCCGTTTGCAGGCTTGGAAATGGCTATCGAAACGACGTATTAATTTACTGACACATGCTTTTCATGAGGCGATGGTCAATGCCATTATGCACGGTAATCGTGGGCGTATTGAACAGAATATTGAAGTCGAATTATGGGCGGACACGCAATATTTCGATTTGTACATCACCGACCAAGGCGCGGGATTTAATCACGAAGCCGTGCAGCGTGCCTTTCAAGGTCGGCGGCGAAATTTAGGTGCTGGTCGTGGCATAATAATTATGCTCGGCATCGTCGATCAGTTGGATTATTTCCACGGCGGACGTTGCTGTCGCTTGCGCTGCCGCCGCTCAGATATTGGCGCGGATGGTGAATCCGCCCTCGCCAAGGTTTGAGAACGGCTAAATAACCGTATATAAAAGTCGCCTTTATGCTTTGGTGATGGTGAAGCGTAACGCTCGACCATTGACCTCAGCGGTGGTTTCAGCGCTGGCGTCTTTAGCGAAGCTGGTGGCTAAGACCTCATCGCAGATAAATGCCTGATGCGTGGCGATTGCGGCGATGACTTCGGCGTCATCACTGGACCAACGTACGCTGATGCGATCAGAGACGTCTAAACCCGTGTCTTTGCGCGCTTGTTGTAACTGGCTGATGACTTCGCGCGCTAAACCTTCGAGAATTAAATCTTGGTTGAGCGTGGTATCTAAGGCCACCGACACGGCACCTTGGCTGGCAGTGACAGCGCCAGCCTCGGGCGTGCGGGTGAGCAATAAATCATCGACGCCGATGGTTTCACCTTCGACGATGATGGGACGTCCGGCTTCTAATTCGGCGACTTCTGCAAACGACCAGGTGGTTAATGCCTGGGTGATGGCTTTGAGTTTTTGGCCGCAGCGTTTGCCGAGGACCTTCAAATTAGGTTTCACGCTCAACGAACAAAATGCAGCTTCGTCGGCGCTGAATAAAACTTGTTTCACATTTAATTCTAAGGCAATAGCGGCGCCAAAACGTTCTGCGCCAGCGCGGATGACTGGATCGCGACTAATGACCGTGACCGTCGATAATGGCTGGCGAACTTTTAATTTACTGTCTTCACGCAGTTTACGTCCCAAACTGGATACGGTTAGGCCAATAGCGACATCGCGTTCTAAATCACTGTCAATTAATGCGGCGTTGGCTTGCGGATAATCGCACCAATGAACACTGGCGGGAGCTTTATCGTCAATTGGACGGACGAGGCGTTGATAAACTTCCTCGGTCAGGAAGGGCATGAAGGGGGCCAAAACCTGGGCAAACGTGGTTAATACGTGATGCAAGGTGTGGTAGGCATCAGCTTGGTCGAGGCGATCGGGCGATTTCCAGAAGCGCGAACGATTTAAGCGAATATAGGTGTTGGTTAATTGATCGATGAATTTCACCAAACGCGGCACGACATTATAGAGTCGATAATGTTCCATTTCGTGGTTTACGTCGCGGATTAACGATTGCAGCACCGAAATCACCCAGCGGTCGATCGGTTTGCGATCACGGGCATTGCGCGCGGCGACGGTGCGTGGATCGAAGCCATCAACCTCGGCATAGGTGGTAAAAAAGGACAGCGCATTCCAATACGGCAACACCACCGTGCGGACAATTTCTTTGAGTCCCGCTTCGCTGAATTTAAGTGGTTCGGCGCGCACGACGGGCGAATCAATTAAATAGGCGCGCAGCGCATCAGCGCCATACGTATCCAACACTAAATGCGGATCAGGATAATTCTTTTTCGATTTCGACATTTTCTGACCGTCTTCGGCCAATACTAAACCATTGACCACGACGTTTTGGAATGCGGGTTTGTCGAACAACGCCGTTGATAAAACTAATAACGTATAAAACCAGCCGCGGGTTTGATCTAATCCTTCGGCAATAAATTGCGCAGGAAATACGGGTGGCGGTGAGACGCCATCGGCGCCACCCATCCAATGCACCTGGGCATAGGGCATGGCGCCAGATTCAAACCAACAATCCAGCACTTCGGGCGTGCGCTGGTAGGTTTTTCCGTTTTTAATAATGACCACTTTATCCAGGTGGTGTTTATGCAAATCAGTGATGGTTTGTCCCGACAGTTTTTCTAATTCGGCGACTGAGCCAACGCACAACGTATCGCTGGCATCCGCGACATTAATCCAAATGGGCAAACATGAACCCCAGAAACGATTGCGCGAGATATTCCAATCTTTGGCATCTTTTAGCCAATTGCCAAAACGATTACTGCCAACGGACTCGGGAACCCAGCGAATCTGCGCATTATTGGCCGCCATTTTTTCGCGCAGGTCTTCGACTTTCACATACCACGCATCGATGGCGCGGTAAATTAATGGGGTGTCGGTGCGTTCGCAGAAGGGATAACTGTGTACCAAGGTTGATTGATGAACGAGTTTGCCTTCGTCTTTCAGGCGCTTAATTATCGCTTTGTCAGCGTCTTTGCAAAATTGCCCGACGTAATCGGGAACTTCGTTGGTAAACTTTGCTTCCTCGTCGAGGGGGTCGACTAAATCAATTCCCGCAGCACGACAAACGCGGTAGTCATCTTCGCCATAGGCTGGTGCTAAATGAACAATGCCGGTGCCATCGCCAGTTGAAACAAACGTGTCGATTAATAAACGGAATGATTTTGGTTGCTGAGCAAAGTAGGGAAATAATGGTTCGTAAGATAAACCACTGAGCAACGCGCCGGTAGGCTCGGCTATTACGCGGTAAAGTTCAGGTTTTTTGTACAACGTCGCGACTCGATCTTTGGCGATCAGGTACACATCCTTGGTTTGGGCATCTTCGATCCACTGATAATCAATTTCTGGTCCAGCGCAGAGCGCGAGATTCTCTGGTAAGGTCCAGGGTGTCGTCGTCCACGCGAGGATATAGCAACGGCCTTCATTGATGGCCGTGAAAACGTCGGGAGATTTTTCGTTACAGCGATTCATCAACGGCGAGTTATCATTCCGTACTTTAAATCGCACCGTAAT
>CANETI010000382.1 GCA_947440715.1 Planctomycetota bacterium
GAACGCCACGCTCCAGCGTGGCTCGAACAACGAACGAGCCACGCTGGAGCGTGGCGTTCCCAGGTAAGCATACGGCGATACAAAAACGAACGACAAGAGACCAGGGCCGTTTTCAGCGCGATTCAAACGGAACTGTTGGGTGTATTTGGCTGGGATTAACGAAGTGCGAAAAGATATTGATTTGGGTTTATCAGGGACCGCGCCAGGACTGAAATTTTTCCATGTCCTGGGATTCATGTGAATTGAAGTAATATTAGATTACGTGTGAATAGAGAGGCCACGTTGATATTCTTTGAAAAGTTCGGCGCATTTTATTTCTTTAAAGGATAGGTTATGATCATAAGCGACGCCAAAGTTAGTTAGTTCATTTTTTATGGCTAGTTGGTTAGCCGAGGAGATGCCCAAACAGGTTGCGTAAACAATTCGATTCATATTCCGTGGTTCGTCAGCACTATTTGAGAAAAGTAAGTCGAGGTTCAATTTATGGAAAGCAAATCCAAGGAATGCAATTCTTTTTGTCTGTTTGATCGTTTTTCTAATTTCAATAATGTCGCTATGTCTGGGATTAACACCTTCCGTGAATGTTCTAATGTCCTTCGAAATTTTGACTAATTGCAGTCCATCAGGGCAGAAACCGAAATCGATTCCTTCGGTTTGATTCTGCCAAGGTAATTGACCAACTGAGCCATAGGGATGATAGATTTTGAGATTGTTCATCACTTGCGCTGCTCGAGTTGAGTCGATGCCGTAATAATTTTGTAAGGCGCAGTGTAGGTAATGTGCAATACAGCGATCATAATTGAAACTTACAATCGCAACTTGTGAAAAGCGTTGATCGAGTTCTGATTCTTGACAGTTCTCATGGAGCAATTGGAAAAAAGCGTTAAACCAAGTATTTTCGACATCGCTAAATCTAAATTGACGGCTTGCGCCATGAAGATTGATATACAATTTACTTTCAGCCTCAGCTGCAAGAATACAACGTGCGATTGCTAATTTCCCGCATTTTGCAATGCGATCATCATTGCGATGTGAGTCGATGAAGTTGTCGATTGAAATCGCTTGAGGCATCGCATCGCGAATACGCAACGACGAATGGAGAAATGGATTTATGTCATCGGCGAATATGCGAAACGCAGCATCAATGGTATTGTCCCCACTAATTTTTTGGTATCTATGGTATTTGATGTTTAGAATATCGGCAATTTTATTTCGGAGTTCTGTGCCTACGGGAAGATTGATTTCTTTACTGGCACCCGCGCCGATCACGAGAACCAGGGACTTCGGCTGAGTGACCTCGTTCATATACGTGGAGTATGAAACTGTGTAGCCTACATCAAGTTCAAGTGATAAAGAAAATCATCCGATAATCGTACGCATTCTTGAGCACCAACGGTGCGACTCTATACCAGCCTGGGGCAACGCCCCAGGAAAAATATAATGACATCATTAAGGGCTGAAGGCCCGCCCTATGATTAACAGTTAATGGCGTAAGAAAAGGCGCAAAAACCACCGATAGGTCGGGCCTACAGCCCTCAAATTATAGACACTCGTAATTCCTGGGGCGTTGCCCCAGGCTGGTATAGAGCCGCGCCTTTGGCGCTCAAATCAGTAGAACGTAGCAGTGGAAGCCGCAATTTAACGGCACACTTTTACAGATTTTCAAAGGATAACCAAAACAGGCATACCATAATCAAAACAACCAGACAATATTCGCTCAATTCCACATAAATAAATCATCCCGTAATCGAATGACATTTGGGGCACCAACGGCGCAAAACGAAACCAACGAAGGACACGAATTAACCAACGTTTACAAATTAAAATACTTCGCCCCCGGATGATGAACGATAATCGCGGAGGTCGATTGTTCCGGATGCAGTTGGAATTCTTCGGATAATTCCACGCCGATGTCCTGCCACAGCAATAAATCTTGCAGGTATTTTTGATCTTCGATGCGTGGGCAGGCGGGGTAGCCGAAGGAGAAGCGGCTGCCTTGGTAACCCTGGGTGAAGAGGTCTTTTAGTTCGAGGGCGTCGTCACCGGCGATGTCGAGTTGTTGGCGAATGCGTTTGTGCCAGTACTCGGCTAAGGCTTCAGCGCTTTCGACGGACAGGCCGTAGAAATACAGGTATTCCTGGTAATTATCGGCTTTGAATAAGCGCTGGCAGTGTTCGCTGGCAATGGCGCCCATGGTGACGCAGTGCAGGGCTAAGACGTCGCGTGCGCCGTTGGCCCAGGCTTTTTCTGGTATGAATGACTGCTCATTGGCGAGTGCGGCAGCGCCTCGTGAACGGAAGAAATCGCTGATGCAGAGGTGGTGTGATTTTTCCTCCATCTGTCGCGGTAAATTAAACCGGCAGCGTTCGACTCCGGTTTCCGGATCGAAGACGATTAAATCATTTTTTTCTGAAGCGCAGGGATAGTATCCGTACGCAACTGAGGGGGCGAGCATTTTTTCACGTGTGGCTTTTTCTACCCAACGTTTGAGCGTCGGTATCGCTTCACGGTCAATGAGTTCCTGCCATTGTTCTTTATTTAATTCCTGTCCCTGACGAAAGCCCCATTGGCCACGGAAGAGCGCGTTGGGGTTGATATAGCGGGTAATCGTCGGCAGATCGAGTTCATCCGCACGCACGATGCGACGGCCCCAGAACGGCGGCTTGGGAATACGTGGTGCTGCGGGAGTGTTTGATGGCACATAGGCTTTGCCGACCGCGAGTTTTTCTTCGAGAATCTCGTTGGCGGTTTTGACTTTGGCGACGCGCGCTTTTTTGGTCGTGAGTTTAAATTGTTCTTTCGGGATTTGCAGGCAAATCTCGTCCATTAATTGCAAGCCGTCAAATGCATCGGCGGCGTACCAGACGCGGTGTTCATGTGCTTTGGGATCGTTGCCGACCGTGGCGTGACTATAAATACCACGTAAATCATTTTCGACATACGCACGATTGAGCGCTGCGCCGCCGAGAATGACTTGATACGGTAATTTACGACTGGCTAAGTACTCAAGGTTTTCTTTCATGACTA
>CANETI010000383.1 GCA_947440715.1 Planctomycetota bacterium
TCACCTTGGGACGCGGGCTCACTGAAGATGTCGTTCGCGCCATTGCTGCCGCACGTAACGAGCCGCAATTTTTACTCGAATTCCGCCTCAAAGCCTATCGTAAATTTTTGACCATGGAGGAACCACGCTGGGCAGCGGTTAATTACCCGCCCATCGATTACCAAGAAATTGCCTATTATTCGTCGCCGAAAGTCAAAGAAGCCAGCGCCACTCCTACCTATAATAGTATCGATGACATTGATCCTGAAGTATTGCGCACCTTCGAAAAGCTTGGCATTTCGTTGGATGAAACCAAGCGCTTAAACAACGTCGCGATTGATGCGGTGTTCGACTCCGTATCGGTAGCCACCACCCACAAAGGTAAATTATTTGACGCCGGAGTGATTTTCTGCTCGTTCAACGAAGCGGTTCATCAATTTCCCGAACTCATCGAACGCTGGTTAGGTTCGGTCGTGCCAACCGCCGACAATTATTTTGCGGCCTTAAATAGCGCCGTATTCAGCGATGGGTCGTTTGTTTATATTCCACCATACACACGTTGCCCCTTAGAATTATCCACTTATTTCCGCATTAATAACACCGACTCTGGCCAGTTCGAACGGACGTTGATTATCGCAGACGTCGGCAGCTATGTCAGTTATTTAGAAGGCTGCACCGCGCCGAAATCATCGAAGCATCAATTACACGCCGCCGTGGTCGAATTAGTCGCGTTAGATGACGCCGAGATTAAATACAGCACCGTGCAGAATTGGTTCGCTGGCGACAAAGAAACCGGCGAAGGCGGCGTTTACAATTTCGTCACCAAGCGCGGTAACTGTAAAGGTCATCGTTCCAAAATTAGTTGGACCCAAGTGGAAACCGGTTCCGCAATTACCTGGAAATATCCGTCGTGTATTTTACTCGGCGATGACAGCGTCGGTGAATTCTGGTCGGTCGCGCTGACGAACGGCAAAATGCAAGCCGATACCGGCACCAAAATGGTGCACATCGGTAAGCGCACCAAAAGCCGCATCGTCTCAAAAGGCATTAGCGCGGACCATTCACAAAACGTTTATCGCGGCTTAGTAAAAATATTCCCAAAAGCTGACGGCGCTCGCAATCACACGCAATGTGATTCGATGCTAGTCGGTAAAGACTGCGTCGCGCGCACGCATCCCTACATCGACGTGCAAAACCCCACCGCCCAGGTCGAACACGAAGCCTCCACCAGCACGCTATCAGAAGAACAATTATTCTACCTGCGTGCGCGTGGCATCGCACAAGAAGACGCCATCGGCGCTATTGTCAGCGGATTTTGCAAGGACGTGTTGGAAGTGCTGCCGCTGGAGTTCGCGGCTGAAGCACAAAAGCTACTTGCACTCAAACTTGAAAACTCGGTGGGCTGAATGCTTGATATTCGTGATTTACAGGTCGCCGTTGGCGAACACCCAATCCTCAAAGGCCTGTCCTTAACCGTCAAAGCGGGTGAAGTGCACGCCATCATGGGACCGAACGGTTCGGGAAAAACCACGCTGGGCCGCGCGCTTGCTGGCCATCCGGCGTACAACGTCACTGGTGGCACGGCAACTTTGGATGGTAAAGATTTATTCGCCTTGGAGCCGGAAGCGCGTTCGCACGCCGGACTATTTTTGTCGTGGCAATATCCCGTCGAAGTTCCTGGGGTTGCGAACAACGAATTTTTACGCCTCGCCTATAATGCCCAACGTAAAGCGCGTAGTCAGCCGGAAATTCAGGCCAAAGAGTTTGCACTCTTATTGAAGGGTAAAATTGCCGAAGCTGGAATTCCACCTGAGTTCGCCGAACGGCAATTAAATGCTGGCATGAGCGGCGGACAAAAGAAGCGTAACGAAATTTTACAGCTCCACGTTCTTGAACCATCACTCGCCATTTTGGATGAAACCGATTCTGGTTTGGATATTGATGCGCTCAAATCAGTTGGTGAAGCGATTAACTCGTATAGTCGTGCCGATCGCGGCATTATTTTAATCACCCATTTCCAACGCTTACTGGAATTGGTGAAACCAGATTTCGTACACGTCCTGGCCGAAGGAAAAATCCAGCAAACCGGCGGCCCCGAGTTGGCGATCAAGCTCGAACAAGAAGGTTATGATTGGATCGTCCGTGGCTGAAATAGCTGGAGTATTAGTAGTAACTAGCCTGCGCGCAAACGCCGCCGCTCGCGCCCAAGCGCTTGGTGTTCCCACCAACGCGTGGGAAGACTGGCGCTATGTGCGTGGCACTTTTTTTCCGACGGAACCTGCCAGCGAACCGTCTGAGCCGCTCAATGATTTACCGGTCATCAACGGACATCACGCACGGTTTTGGCAAGGCGCCATGGTTGATGATGCGGATTTGCCTGATGGTTGGTCGCTGACATTAACCGCGAATGACGTGAGCGATGCGCTCAGCGATTCGCTCACCTCAGAAACGGATCCCAGCGCCTGTTTAGGATTAGCCTACAGCCCAACACGTTGGTTACTCACCATTACCAAAAGCTCGGCAAAGCCGTTTACCATCGTTAATGGACAGATCGGTATCGGGGCCTTAGCCGTGAACATTCGCGTCGCCGCAGGCGTTGAATGTACTCTGCGCTTACAGCACCACCTCGCGCCAACGGCTTGGTCGTTACCACGCGTTCACCTTGACCTCGGTCGTCATGCGATCGTCACGGTGGTGGAAACCGGACAAACAGCACACGCACATTTATTAGCAACGAATTCAGCCGATATCGCTCGCGATGGCAATTTAACCTGGACCAATTGGTGTATGGGCGGCAACGTCGTGCGACTTTCCCAGCGCGTGCGTTTGCTTGATCGCGGCGCACATGCCGATATCGCGGCCGCAGCACATCTGATGGGCAACACGCAGTTACATCACTTTACTCGCGTTGAACATAATTGCGGCGACACCACCAGCACGCAATTATTCCGCGTGCTGTTAGACGGTGAAAGTACCCGTAGTTTCGACGGATTGGTGTCGATGCCGAGAGGTGTCGAAGGCGCGAATGCCGAACAACAAGATCGCA
>CANETI010000384.1 GCA_947440715.1 Planctomycetota bacterium
AAATTGTCATAAAAATACGGATGCTCTGGAAGATAACCCAAACGCGCACGCAAACGATAATCGCCTAATGGTTGCCCCAACAACGTAATACTACCAGCGTGTCCATGCAGTAAGCCCATGACCAATTTAATGCTGGTGGATTTTCCTGCTCCGTTTGCGCCAAGAAAACCAAATGCCGAACCGCGCGGCACGGTCAAGTCGACTTGCTTTAGCGCATGAACCCGCTGCAGCCAATCACCGCGGTAGGTAAACGAAACGTTGGTAAATTGGAGAATGGCATCGTTGTTCATACAGGGTTTGATAATACACTAGGTTGACGTCGCATGGGGCAAAACCTTGCCGGTTAGTCAACGGGTGTCTAGTCCGACTTGATCGGTTCGACCTATCGAGTCGAACCGATTAAAATTCACCCCAACTGCTGATACAAGCGCAACAACCGTTCCCGCGTCGGAATCTCGCTCAACCCATGCGCTAACAGTAATGCGGTCGGAATCAGCGTGACTAATAGCACATCGCCATCAGCGGCAAATAAATGCAGACGAAAATGCGTACCGATGACAATTAAGGCATCGCCCGTTGCGGCCAGTACCAATAGCACGGCGCCACGGCGCTGAATAAATTGCGCGACTTGCAAGGCGCGTTCACGCAAAGCGTCCGTATGGCGATGAAAATCAGCTAAAAAACGACGACGGGCAACAAACAAGGTAACTAAACAACCCAGCACATGCAGCCCAGCAATGATAGTCGCAACTTGCACCACTAGCTCTTGAGCGCCGCGTGGATCCAAGCGCAGGACATTATAGGCCACCGCCAAACTCGCTCCGCCCAGGCCCAATATCAGGCGCGCAAAGTGTAATTTTCGCAGGGTCAAATCCGGATGATAACGATCAACAAAAACGCTGAATTCTTCCGCCGTTGGTGGTTTTGACGGTGCTGGCGCTGGGCGCACGGGAATCGACGGTTGTGCTTCAGACATGTGCGCACGGTCTAAACCTCAGTGACCTGGGCAAGAAAGCTCAGGCCATTGGCGACTTGCCTTGTCACGCAGAAGAGAGACCACAACAGCATCGCTGCGCGTCATCCTGAGGAGTCCCCATGTTTTTGCCCCCACTCGGATACAGTTCAAACCTGCACGCGGCAGAAACCGTCGACGAATTAGTCGGCACCTTGCAACGCTTCACCAGCGAAGTTCGTCATCGCTTAGGCTGGGAACGCTTAGGGCTCGACCTCCGGCTCGGCTCAACCGCTATTCGTTCCCTAGCAAATGACGCCACCGCCCGCAGCACTCTGCGCCGGGCTTTAGATGACGCCCACATTAGCGCTCACTCCCTCAATGCCTTTCCGTTACGTCCCTTCCAAGCTGCCGTGGTTAAAGCCGATGCTTATCGCCCGGATTGGACCGAGGCCGAACGTGTCGACGACACCATCGCCATTATTGATGTGGCTTTGGCGCTGTGCGACGACGATTTTATTACGGTGTCAACCGTTCCAGGAAGCTACCGTCCTTTCGGCGCACAGGCCAATAACCAACAAATCATTGCCGCCGCACTGGGACGTTGGGCCGGACACGCCGCGCTCCGCGCTCGCACTAGTGCACGCCGCGTCGTATTAAGTTTAGAACCCGAACCGTGGTGCACATTAGAAACCAGCTTTGACGTCGTCGCCTTTTGGCGCGGCCCTTTAGCCGATGCCGGTGTTCGCGCTGCAGCACTGTTATTAGATGGCGATGAAAAAGCCGCGCGCACAGCAATTGACACTCATTTAGGTATTTGTTTCGACACCTGTCATTTTAGTTTAGCCTTCGAAGACCAACGCGCCGCCGTGCAACGCCTGCGCGATGCGAGGGTTCCTATCGTAAAATGCCAGTTTTCTGCGGCCCCGGAAGTCCTGCGGCCATTTGATGACACCGCTGGATTAGCCGCATTACGCGCCTTAGCTGAGCCACGTTTCATGCACCAAACCGCCGCCAGTTCCGCCAACGGCTCACTCAGTAAAGTGCAAGATCTCGATCAATTAGACAAATGTTTAGCACGCTTACCAAATGCCACCGCGGTCCGCAGTCATTTTCATATTCCCATATTTCGCCCAGCCCAACCAAACGGTCTATCGTCAACCATCGACGACAGCCGCAAAGGATTAGATGCCTGTCTCGAAGCCGGTTGCACACACGTCTCTGTGGAAACCTATACGTGGTCAATTTTGGCTGAACACGAACGAGATGCCTTGGCGGGGACGGTGCGGGAGTTGGAATGTTTACGGAAATTTGTTTAGGGATCCAAACTCCCGTCCGGAGGTCCGGAGGTCCGGAAGTCCCGCGTGTCGAATAATTAAATACGACGGACGATTGGTTTGAGGCTGCAGAAAGGCTGGGGCCATTCGAGCATCTTTGACTTCAATTGGCCCCAGCATTTTTTGCAGCTGAATGAATGACGATCGCCCAGGCAAAGGACAAGGATCAGGCAGGACTTCCGGACATTATCTTCACCCACTTGCAAATAGTAATGGTTCTCATTAGCATCCTGGCCAGAAGCAAAAAACTAAGCCTGGAGCACACGTCCCATGTCCATTCGTCATCTCGCTATCGTCCCCGCCTTGCTGGCTGCTGGCAGTTTATCTGCGGTCGAGCAACCCGATGCCCCAAAGTCGACCACCCCATCAACCGGCGCGCAAATTGGCGAAGCAGTTGGCAGCGGCGTCGAAAAAGCGCTCAAGAGTATCCACTTCGGTGCCTACGGCGAATTGCACTACAATAATTTTCAAGGCACCACCAGCCACAACGGTCAAGGCGCTGCTGGAACCAATAGTGACATGATTGAAATGCACCGCTTTGTCTTGCTCATGGAAGCGCAGCTCGCTGATCGTATTCGTTTTGTCGGCGAACTAGAACTCGAACATGCGTTCGTCCAAGATGGTCAAGGCGAATTAGAATTAGAACAAGCCTTCCTCGACTTTACTTACGTCACCGACCACAGTGTGCGTGCTGGTATTTTATTGGTGCCGATTTCGATCGGCAATTTATACC
>CANETI010000385.1 GCA_947440715.1 Planctomycetota bacterium
ACCGAACGCTTTGCAGGATTTCCTTATGCGGTCGCGGGTATGAACCGATTTCATAGCGCAGAAGACAAACGCAAAGTATTAGCCCAGGTAGCAGCAGGTGAGGTGCGTGTTTTAATTGGTACACATGCTATTTTATCTGACAAATTACAATTTGCGAATTTAGGGTTGTTAATCGTTGACGAAGAACATCGCTTTGGGGTAAAACAAAAGGAAAAATTGCGCACGTTGGCGCGTATGGCCAGTGTTGTTGCCAGCGACGAAACGGAGGCTCATGCTGATACGAAGGTGGTTAGCGCGCCACTGAGACAACCGCCAGACGTATTTACACTCAGCGCAACGCCGATTCCGCGTACGCTGCATTTTAGTTTATTGGGTTTGCGTGATATTAGTGTTTTGGCAGAAGCACCGGCGGATCGTTTAGCGGTAGAGACGCGGGTGTCGCCGTGGGATGACGAAATGATTCGACACGCCATCGAACGAGAGCGTGAACGCGAAGGACAGATGTTTGTGGTGCATAATCGCGTGCAAGATCTCGATAATATTGCGTATAAATTGACCAAGCTCGCGCCAGGGCTGAAGCTCGACACCATTCATGGGCAAATGGATGAAGACCGCATTGCGCGAGTCATGGAGGCTTTCCGTAAACGTGAACTCGAATGTTTGGTCACCACATCAATTATTGAATCAGGCATTGATATTCCTAATGCCAACACCTTGTTTGTTAATAATGCGCATTGTTTTGGCTTGGCGGAATTACATCAAATTCGTGGACGCATTGGGCGCTTTTCGCGGCAGGCGCATGCTTATTTTCTCACGCCACCCAATCGCGAATTGACCGAAGAAGCGCGCGAACGCCTTAACGCGATTCAGGAATATGCGGAATTGGGCGCGGGCTTTAAATTAGCGATGCGCGATCTCGAATTGCGTGGAGCCGGTAATTTATTGGGCGGCGAACAATCAGGTAATATTGATGCAATTGGCTATGAATTATATACCAAATTGCTGACGGAAACCGTGGAGCGCCTAAAAACGGGTAGCACGGCCAGCACACCTGTGAACGTGCAATCCGTCAAACCCCCAGCGTTAAAGGCGGGAAAATCCAATAATGCTGCGCCAACCAATGGGGATACCTTGCTTGGTTTAGCGGTAGATGCCTATATTCCTGAAACCTGGTTAGAAAATCCAGCACTTAAATTTGAATTACATAAACAGCTTGATAACGCGCGTAAGCTCAGCGACTTGTCATCCATTGCCCATTCTGCGCGTGATCGCTTTGGCGCGTTAGCGCCACCAGTGGCGCGTTTATTTCAGGTGCGCGCGATTCGTTTACGCTGCAAAGAAATGGGTATTGCTCGCATTGATGTGCAAGATCGCCAAGTGCGACTGCATATGAGCTCGGGCCTACCAAAAGAATTAGTGGCCGTCAAATTACCGGAATTAGTCCATCTGCAATTAGATGGCACGGTGTTGGTCTTGTTTGTGCGCGCAGCCATGAATCAAGATGCCGCGCTTCGTTTTCTCTGTCGTTTATTGGGCCTCGACCTTGGCTTTTTAGGTCAGGGATTTTAGCAGACAAATTATTGGAACAAGAATCTTTTCGGCAGTGCCGACCGATGAGTTATTTTGCAAGTTATCGGGCAGGCGCGTTTTTAAGGCGTGGCGTTGGATTGAGCTTGATTGCTATGCGGCGTGGAAATTGAAGTAGGTTTGGAGCGGATGGGATCGCTACTCGATTTGGTATTTTCCCAGACAAAGAACAGGGCAATGGCACCACTAATTATCAGCGCCACCGCAGCGATATAAATAAGGGTCAGTGATGTTTCTGGCTTGGGCGGTGGTGGCGGTGGTGGTAATCCCGTAAACGGAATACGCGTGACCTTGCTGTTCGCTTTATCCACGGCGCGAATTAAGCTGCTGTCAGTGCGCGTAAGAAGTTTATTACTTTTAGTCAATTCACCGGCGATTATTCGCACTGTGGCCTGTGATTGTGGACAAAGTAATTCAACGAGAACCACATGTGCGCGAATTTGCTGTGCGATTATTGCTGCATCCACGGGATTGATATCGATGCGATTTTGTAGGTTCATCACATCAGTGGGAATAATCGAACGATCTAAGTGACAGCCAATCAGAAGCGCTAGTTGGTTGTCATGTGCTTCGTCGTCTGCTGCGGCATTATGATCAAGCAGATCTCGGCGTATCTTGAAACAGCGGGTGGCTATGGTGGTGAGCGGTTGTTGGTGCGTGGTCGCAAAATCATGTAATGAAATGTGATCGACATAGAGCGCTTGCAGCAGTGCGCGATCATCTTCGGGCAGTTTTGGAACTCGCGCGATTACCTCCTTGGCGAAGGTATTGCTGAGCACTCCAGGAGCTTGCAGCCGTTGCAAACCGTCGGTGGCCATAAGTTCTTGCAGGTTGTCGCCATTGGATCGACTGGAGTTTTGCATGGACTGCAGCAGGCGAGACGTCACTGCCGCTGCTATTTGATGAATAAAGAGCGTGATTGGACCATCTGGGACGCCGGCTAAAAGTTCACGCCGCAGCATGGACCACACTTCACGTTCAGCCGTGTCGATCATCGGTTGATGCGTGGCGACCGTGGCTAACCACGCCCGTAAATCATGATGTAGGGCAACTAAAAGCTCGGCAAACGCGCCGGGATCACCGGTTGCGGCCTGGTCTGTAAGAGTTTTGAGTTCGGTAGTCATAAGCCGCGTAGAGGGCGGAGCGAATCAGCCCCGCAGGGTAAGTTACCTTACGCTTGCGAGTGGTGCCACAGGTTGCTTGTGCGCCTAAACGACCTTAACCGTCACGGTTTGTCAGCTGGGCTTAGGTGTGCGCCAGAGATAGGGCGTTCCATAACCCCGTTGGGCAACTTCCAACCGACGGCACCGTAATCATGAGTGGCAGCTTCTTTTAGTCGGTATTCTATAAAATAGCGTTGACCACGTATGAGTGAAATAGGTTTGGATTCTTGCGTCGGGTATTTTGTCCACGTGGTAA
>CANETI010000386.1 GCA_947440715.1 Planctomycetota bacterium
ATAGGTCATCGAACCATAGCTTGCTAATTTCACGGTTGCAGAAGAAGCGCCTTCTCCACCGGCTTCTTTGGGATTCCAGCTACCATCCGCTTTGCTTTCTTCTGGACTGTAAACTGCGCCACCATCGTTGCTGACCCACGGCAATTTATTATGTGAGGACAAATTCTGGCAGCGCTCAAGGAATTTAAGCGCACTTTGTAAATGAGGATCATTGGCTGGCACACCACTTGCCGTCAAAGCCGCAATCGCCGAAGCGGTATTGGACAAGTCTTCATGTCCTTTTCCCTTTGAGCCATAACCAACGCCACCATTCGCGATACTATCTGGCTCATTATTTTGCGCGCCGAATAAAAAACGTTTACCGCCTTCAATCCATTCGGTGTCCGTTGATTTTGTTGAAGCCAACGCCATCAAGGTGAAAGACGTGCCGTAATTACCTAGACCTTCTTCTTTCGCATAGGTCCCACCATCGCTCGCTTGGTAATGCGTACGCAACAAGGCTAAAGCTTTAGCAATGCGAGGATCGCTGGCTGGAATACCAACGGGAGATTTCGCCAGCACATCCACGCTCATGGCCGTAACGCCCACCACAAACTGCTTTCCAGGTAAAAATGCTCCATCAGGTTGCTGTTGAGCGAGCAACCATTCTTGGGCTTTCATCAGCAAGGCCTCGACCTCTGCCTTAGTTGGAGGCGTCGCTGGTTCAGCGGCAAACACCGCCGGCTGAATAGCCAAGCAGGTCAATACAGCGAGAGTTGGTAACAAGCGAAACATAAGTGCTCCTGACGGGTTAGGTAACCGACAAGCACTGGTTTAGCCAAAAAATAAGCCCTGCCAGGAGCGAAAGTGCCGATTGAGCAAGCAGCACCACACGGCTGTGTTAGTCGTGTAAACACGAAGCGCAGCGATTGATGGCGAACGACGACCGATATTACGGTGCCGTTATACTTTTATTAAGAAAAGATTAAAAACGGATCCGCGCTGAGCAATTAGCCGACAAGATTTAAGCCCGACAAATATGGCCGTTGCATCGAAGCTTCGTAAGCAGCTAACGCGTTGACCGTTTTCGGATCGGCACTGCCCAGTAAATCCAAATCTGACTCAGTGATATTCTGTGACTCTTCCGTGTCTGAGCTGGCTTGTTCTTTAGCGGTTTGTTCTTTAGCGGCCTGTTCTTTTACTGCCGCTTCGGCTCGCTCATTCCGCTCTTGATTGCGAATCGTTTCGCGCGCTTGCTCAGTAATTGCTGATGCTGCTGCTGCCACCGCGTGATCCTGCGAGGATGGATCAGCAGGAGCTAAAGCGGCCGCACGAATTTGATTCATTTTAGCAATAATTGCTTCTGGATTGCTGCCAGCGGACGACATATTTACCGACACTTCACCACCAATCGCATATTGCCGACCATCAGGGCCTTGTTGATAGGTGTACGATGCGCCACCCACATGGCCGCCACCTACCGCTTTATGTGCCGCTTCATGAGCCCGCACTTCACGATCACGTAATTGTAAATCTGCAATGACACGCAAATCATTTGGCGTTAATTTTTCAACGTTTGTCTGGTGCGACGGTTCTTCCGTTTCGGCTTTATCATCCTTTTCGGATTGAGCCGGTTCAATGACCGCAGCGGCTGGTGACTCAAATAATAAATTATCTTCTTGAGTCTGATGCCCTAATAATGACGCCTCGTATTGATCAACTGATTTATCACTGTCTTTTTCACTCGTTTTTGCACTCGGAATCGTTTGCGGCGCCGAGCGCAATGCTGGCGGCGAATCAACCGACGGCACACGAGAAACTTGATTTGATACGCCGCTAATCGCCATGGCAATCAGGCTACGGTAAAAAAACGCAGAGCAACGCGTGGATTGCTTATCCTATGACGCCAATGGTTGCTTTTACCGTGTTTTTCAATCGGTGAGGAATTTCGCCTCACCCATTCGTCCGATCTGTCGCAACCTACAACACTCCCCGCTGCCACCGACGTTTAACCATGCCATCGGTGAGCTTGGGAAACAGCGTCGCCGCACCAAACACCCAGCGCGACATGGCATAGGGCCACACTTCCACACACGGTTGTTCGATTCCACGTACCATGCGAATGGATACTTGTTCGGGAGTTTGCGTTGGCTCCCCAACACTGCGGCGCGCCTTACGACCACTTCGTGCTTCGGCTTGGTCAAAAAAATCACTGAGTGTCCCAATCGGATGCACGCTGGTCACGGCAATCTGTTGCTCGTCGAGCTCCAAGCGCAGTGCCTCGGCAATAGATAATTGGGCTGCCTTCGTCGCCGAGTAAGCCCCTGCATCTGGTCCAGAACGACGGGCCAAACAAGAAGACACAATCATAATTTGCCCACGCCAACGATCGCGTAATTCCTGTTTTAACATCAGTGGCACAGCCGCACGAATACAATTGGTCGTGCCATACACATTAGTGGCTATAATCGCCTGCCATTCTGCTGGCGTTGTTTCAACTACGGTACGCAATAAGCCGTAGCCAGCATTGCAGACTAAGGTGTCAAGCACACCAAAATAATTATAAGTCTGTGTCACAAATGCGGCACAAGCGTCGGCGTCGGCCACATCGCACGGAACGACCAAATGCCGTCCTCCTAATTCATGATTTAATTCATTGAGCTTGTCCGTGCGCCTTGCCGCCAATGCTAAGCGTGCACCGCGCTTGCTCAGCTCCACCGCCAGTGCCCGCCCGATACCCGCGCTCGCTCCAGTAATTGCTACCACCATGTTATTTATTTGTCTCATGCGGTGGTTGTGTCGGCCATAGGCGCGTCGTCCACAGTGGATCCCCAAGTCTGGTTTATCTCTCCCCATTCACAAAACGTATAGCGACAGTACGTTCTCATCCATGTCGATACCCGATTTATCTCCGCACGCCCTCGCCAGCCTTTTAGCGATTGCTGAACATGGCAGTTTAAGTGCTGCGGCACGCGCCCGCGGTCTAACTCAACCCTCGATTTCACGGCAAATTCAAGATCTCGAACG